>JAJCYN010000182.1 GCA_029262915.1 Flavobacteriales bacterium | reverse complement strand
TCATTTAACAAAAGGAAAAGAAGGCTCTAAAGTGTTGTGGTTTACTGCCAATCCAAATGGAGAAGCCGAAACGGTTTTAATTAAATTAAGGCCTAAGGTAAATGTTAGAAAGTTGAAATTCGAACTTGATTTTTCTGAATTAGCAATAAAAGGTAGAGGAGCAGGAGGAAATAGAGTAACTAAATTTCCTATTGCAAAAATAGAATTACGAGAAAAAGGAGTTTCTACTTTGGCGGCTCGTAAAATTTGGTTTGACGATAGTGTTCAACGCTTAAATTCGGAAGGAAGAGGAGAGTTTTTGGGAGATTTTAAAGCTCAGGATAAGATATTAACCATAATGCAAAGTGGCGAATATCAGTTGTTAGGTTTCGATTTGTTTACCAAGTTTGAGGAAGATATGATTGTGATTGAAAAATGGAAACCAAAAAAACCGATTTCAGTAGTATATTTTGATGGAGATAAGGAAGAGTATTTTGTAAAACGATTTTTAGCAGAACCTACAGATAAAAAAGTGTTGTTCATTACCGAACACGAAAATTCACAACTAGAGGTAGTTTCAACAGATTGGTTACCTCAAATTCAGACTACTTTTACTAAAATAAAAGGCAAACAACGAGATATAGAAACGATTGCTTTAGAAGAGTTTATTACTATTAAAGGAATGAAAGCTATTGGTAATCGACTAACTCAACATAAAGTTAAAAATATTGATTTACTAGAACCTTTGCCTTACGAAGAACTAGAGATTGAAGAAGAAGTAATTGAGGAAGGCATTCTCGATGATGAAGAAACAAAGGAAGAAGTAGAAGAAATAAAAAAAGAAACGAAAGCGGTAACTGTACCCACATCAGAAGAAGCTACGGAAGAACTAGTTCTTGAAGCGGCAGCTGATGTAGTAAAAAAGGAAAAAAAAGAACAACCCAAAATTGAAGAGAAACCAATTTCAAAGAACAAAAAAAGTCCTTTAAAAGATGTTGAGGAAGATGATCCTGAAGAACAAATGACCTTGTTCTAATGAATATATCAATCACATTAATCATCGTTATTGTTACAGTAATTGTTTCTTTGTCCGCTAACAGTAAACCAGAACTATACAGTAAACTATTGTTTAATCCTTATCAGGTCTTTCATAAAAAAGAATGGTATCGAATATTTACTCATGGATTAATACATGATAACAATAATATTTTTCATTTAGGTTTTAATATGTATGTCCTTTATTCGTTTGGGAATGCTGTTGAAAACATATTGATTAACCATATGGCTGGTGTCGGACTTTTATATTATCTCCTAATTTATATAGGCGGAATGGCAGTGGCAACAATTCCGGCATTAATCAAACATCAAGACAATTATAATTACAATTCAGTGGGTGCTTCTGGAGCTGTTTCGGCAGTACTTTTTTCAACCATTGCTTTTGTTCCTTTTAGTGGAGGGATAGGTATAATGTTTATTCCAATCAGCATACCTCCATTAGTTTTTGGAGTGCTTTATATTATTTATGAAATGTATATGCAAAAAAGAGGAGGAACCAATATTGCGCACGATGCTCATATATGGGGAGCTATTTTTGGTTTTCTTTTTACCTTAATTTTTGTGCCTGATGCTTTTATGAACTTTTTATCACAACTTCTTTCTGTTTTTAACTAAAAGTTAACTTTTTTGGCATAACCTACTGTTTTTATATCTTTAACCAAATTTAAAGCTGTGAATAAGGTTGTTTTTTTAGATAGAGATGGTGTAATTAATTATGAACCAGGAGATTATACTTTTGAGGTTGATAAATTCAACATTATTAATGGCCTTTTTGAATCGTTAAAAACGCTTAAAGAACGAGGTTATCAATTTATTGTAATTACTAACCAAGGAGGCATATCGAAACAGATTTATAACCATAATGATGTAAAATCCGTACATTTATATATGCAGGAGTGTTTTGAACAAGCAGGAATTGAATTGTTGGACATTTATTATTGTCCACATCACGCAGTAAATGAAAAATGTATTTGTAGAAAACCGGATTCACTAATGCTAGAGAAAGCAATAGCGAGATATAATATAAATAAGACGAAATCTTATTTTATTGGAGATAGTAGAAGAGATGTCCTTGCTGCTGAAAAAGCTGGAGTAACTGGTATTCAGATTGTAATGAATGATTCGTTAAATAATTATTTAAATCAAATAAATTGAACAACTCACTTCATATAAACTATAATGGTTTTCTTTATAAGGAAGATGAGGAGGTCTTTACCGTAAAAAATAGAGGGTTTAGATATGGTGATGCACTATTTGAGACTATTCGTGTAATAGATGGTCAACCTTGTTGTTTAGAAGATCATTTTATAAGGCTAAAGAAAGGAATGCAAATATTGAAAATGCATTCAGCAAATATTTCTTTTAATAATTTAAAAAGTCAGATAATTAAATTAATAGAGAAAAACCATTTGAGAAAAGGTGGTAGAGTTAGATTAACAGTTTTTCGTTCGGGCGAAGGATTATATACTCCAGAAAGTGAAGGGAAATCGTATGTAATAGAAGCTATTCCTTTTAAAGATAATAATTATGTATTAAATGAGAATGGATTAAGTATAGATGTCTATAATGATTTAAGAAGACATAGAAATATATTATCTCAAATTAAAACCACTAATAATATTCCTAATGTTTTAGCGGGTATTTATAAGAAAGAAAACGATTTAGACGATTGTATTATATTAAATGATCAAGGCAGAATAGTAGAAGCTATCAGCTCAAATATATTTCTTTATAAAAATAACAACCTTTATACACCGTCCTTAGATGAAGGTTGTATGGATGGAATTATGAGAAAACAAGTATTGAGAATAGCCAAAGAAATGAATATTAATGTTTTTGAAGGAATGCTAAATGGGAGCATGTTACTTCAGGCAGATGAAATGTTTTTGACTAATACAATAAGAGGAATACAATGGGTAGTTTCTTACCGTCAAAAGAGGTATTTTAATAAGGCTATTAAAGAAATATTAGCACATTTAAATCAATTAGTGCCTATCTAAGAGCATTCTAAAAGATATAATAGGAATTGCACTGGCTTCGATATTTGATTTATTAATACTAGGATCTCTCCAAGCTAATGGCATTATCCCAAATCCCAAAGACATGTGTTGTTTTATGATAATCTTAATACCACCTGCACCAGAAAAAACATTATAATCCCAAAAATAAATTCCTTCTGCAATAAGGTAAACTCTTTGACTAATTTGTTTTTGGGTTGATATATATACATTATTTAAAAATAACTCCCTTTCTTCATTTATTAAATCAAAAGTGCTTTTAGCATAATAAATACCTGAGCCTAAAGTAATGTTATTTTGAATGTCACCCAATGTGATCATTGCCTGAGCACCACTAAAAAAAATCATAGAATCTCCAGGAATAGATAATAGTTGTCCAATAGAAGCAGATCCTGCCATTTTTAAATCATCATTTATATGAATTTGCTGTTTAATAGAACCTATCAATGTTCCAACTAACGAAATACTTATGGAAGCCATAGTATTATTCGTTAACCCATAACTTCCTTTAGCAAAAATGATGTCAGTTCCCGAAATTCTAATGTCTCTACTTTTTAATGTATATGCTGAAGATGTGAGTAGATAGTTGGTGAAATCTGGATTAGGGATTGAACTAAAAACAGTGTTTTTTGGCTTAGTTGGTTCAACAATTACGTAATCATCTTGAGCATTAGTAAAAAAAATAATAAAGTAAAAAAGCAGGAAAAAGATAATTCCCTTATGCATAGTGTTAATTTAAACTCGGGTCTTCAGGGAAATTAGATAGTAGTGAAAATTTTGACCCCATTTTTTGAAGTGTATTTTTCCATAAATCAACATCGTTTAATTTACTAATATTATTTGAATTTATGTCAGAAATAATCCAAGATTCTTCTTCAATCTCATTCATTAATTGTTGGTAATCCCAACCAGAATAACCAATAAAGAACTTTATTTCGTGCGGAAATATTTGTTGATCTTTGATTAATTGCTTTAACTGCTCAAAATTGCCAGACCAGTATATATTATCACAAATCTTCATACTTCCTTCAATAAATTTTCCTTGTGTATGAATGTAAAATAAACTATCAGACTGAACTGGACCACCCATAAAAATAGGAGCATCAAATGGAGGGAAGTCTTCCATTGTGTCATTTATTTTTAATTCTAAGGGTTTATTTAGCATAAAACCAAAAGAACCCTCTTCACAGTGTTCCGTTAACAAAACAACCGATCGCTTAAAATAAGGATCATCCATAAAAGGTTCAGCAATCAACAGTCTTCCTTTTTTTGGCTTTAGCTTATTAAGCTGTGTAATGGTATAATCTAATGGATTATTCATAATGTAACAATAAATCTACCAATAATTTTACGGATTAAATTGATAAATTCGATTAATGTTAATAAAAATAGGTTAAATCATTAGATTTGTCATAGATTAAGTTGTTTTAGAATGAATGAAGATATAGTAAATTACCTAAATGCAATTAGGAGAGATTTTGCAGGAAAACCCTTAAATGAAGCTTCTGTAAATGACGATCCTATGAAACAATATGAACTATGGTTTGAAGAAGCTGTAAATTCACAATTGCTTGATCCTTATGCAATGTCTCTCACTACTGTTAATAGTAATGGACAGCCTTCTATCCGAATAGTTTACATGAGAGGAATTAAGAATAATGGTTTTATTTTTTATACTAATTATAGTAGTGCTAAAGGGAAAGACTTAGAGCAGCATAAACAAGTTGCCCTTAATTTTTTTTGGGGAGAACTGGAACGACAAATTAGAATAGAAGGAGAAGTAAAAAAAGTTAATAATGAAGATTCAGATACTTATTTTGCTCAACGACCAAGAGAAAGCCAAATTGGTGCATGGGCTTCTAACCAAAGTGAAGAATTAAATGATAGGATGCAACTTGAAGAAAAAGTAACTCATTACACTGAAAAATTTAAAGGTGTTGATGTGCCACGACCAGAACATTGGGGAGGATATATTGTAGTCCCTACTAAAATTGAATTTTGGCAAGGACGCCCTAACAGGTTACACGATAGAATTGTTTTTACAAAATCAGATGATGATTGGAAACGGTCAAGATTGTCTCCTTAATTAGTTATTCTGAACCTGTTAAAAATCTGTTTTACAGTATAAGTAAAACCAATTAGTAACAAAGGTAATATAGGGAGGGTATATCTTTCC
>JAJCYN010000181.1 GCA_029262915.1 Flavobacteriales bacterium | reverse complement strand
CCACTTAAGCAATAAATTTATTGAGTTGGAATTCCAAACAAAATAGGAAAAATTACTTTCTATAAATTTTCATTATATTTGGTAAGTACAGTTCCAATTAACTGTATCCAATAGGGAGGTTTAATGGAAATCAGTATTTTTAAAAAATCGGAAAAAAGTTCTTTTGCAAAAAAAAGCAGGAGTATGGCAAGGATTTTAGCTTTAGGAGCGTGCTCTTTAGCATTGTCTTTTTGCTTATTCATGGTTTTCTATTTTCCTTCAAGCGAACTTACTCGTATACTTTCAATATTTCTTCCAATTACTTATTTGATCATTTATTTCGTTGGATTTTCAAAAATTAGCAATAAATTATTGTACCGGATTATTTTTTTCAATTTCATTCTTACTTCACTGGTACTACTATTTATAGCCTATCAATTCTCGTTCAATAGTGAGTATATGATTTTAATGTTGGTTGTTTACAATATTATATTGGTCGCTTTACCAACACCTAAGCAAGTATTTACATTTTTTGGGATTATTTTTACTCTTTTATTAATCACCTTATTATTTTCTGATATTTCAATTGGTTTTTCATTGCTTATTACTGTTTCTTTTGGTTATGTATTTGCGTTAAGCTATTTAATATCTAAACAAAAGAAAAGCTTAAACCAACGAAATCACCAAAACACAGAAATATTAAAAGCATTGGTAAACAATACGAACGATTCTATTTTTTTAGTAGATTATTTTTCTAATGAAATAAAGGATGCAAATGAAAGAACTAAAAAAGTTTTTGGATTGGAAGATGTTAATGAGCTACTATCAGAAAAGTATTATCAACTATTTGCAGATGAAGAATTTATACCATCAAACAGAAATGAAATAGTACAAGCGATAACACAGTATGGCTTTTTCCAAAAAGAGGCTTTGTTTAAAAGAAAAGATGGAAGTCAATTTTTAGGATATTTACACTTATCACCTTTTAAAGCAGTAAGGAATAACTACTATTTGATTCAAATTAAAGATGTAGACAGCAAAAGTTAGCAATATTAATTTGTAATTGTCTCAGCACATTTTTGTCCATCAATAGCAGCAGAAACGATCCCACCAGCATAACCGGCACCTTCACCACAAGGGTATAATCCTTTTATATTAGGATGTTGTAATGTTTCTTTGTCCCTCGGTATTTTTACAGGAGATGATGTTCTGCTTTCTACAGCAACAATAATAGCTTCGTTGGTTAAATAACCTCTCATTTTGTTGCCGAAACTTTTAAATCCTTCTTGCAAACGTATTGCAACAGCTTTTGGTAAAATTTCGTGTAAATTTGCACTTACAATACCTGGAGTGTAGGAACATTCAGGTAAATCGATTGATTTTTTCCCTTTTATAAAATCCATCAAACGTTGTGCTGGAGCGTATTGTCCTATTTTACCTTTATTACCTGCAGCAATAAATGCCTTTTGTTCTATGTCTTTTTGAAACTCCAGACCTGCTAAAGCACCATAATTAACATAGGCACTTAAATCATCTTCTTCAATAGTAACCACAATACCAGAGTTGGCGTAAGGATTATTTCGTTTGGAAGGAGACCATCCATTGGTTACTATTTCTCCAGGAGCAGTAGCACAAGGTGCAATTACCCCACCAGGGCACATACAAAACGAAAAGACACCTCGTTGTTTAACTTGTTGTACTAGTTTGTAAGAAGCAGGAGGGAGGTAGTCACTTCTCTCATCGCAGTGATACTGAATGGAATCAATTAATTTTTGCGGATGTTCAATCCTAACACCTAATGCAAAAGGTTTGCTTTCTATTGTTATTCCTTTATCATTTAACAAGTAAAAAATATCTCTCGCAGAATGTCCTGTTGCTAAGATTACGTTTTTAGCCACAATTTTATTGCCGTTTTGTGTAACAACTCCTTCAACTTGCTTGTTTTTAATGATAATATCAGTGAGTTTGGTATTAAAATGAATTTCACCACCATTGCTTAAAATGGTTTCTCTAATAGCAGTTACAACATTTGGTAATTTATTAGTCCCTATATGTGGATAAGCATCAACTAAAATGTCTTCAGGAGCTCCGTGCTGAACTAAAGTTATTAATATGTCATTTACATTACCTCGTTTTTTAGAACGAGTATAGAGCTTTCCATCAGAGAAAGTTCCAGCACCACCTTCTCCAAAACAGTAGTTCGATTCGGGGTTTACAATATGTTTTTTATTAATGTCGGCTATATCTCTCCTTCGTTCTTTAACTTGTTTGCCACGTTCAATAACAATAGGCTTGAAACCCAGTTCAATTAATTTTAGAGCAGCAAACATCCCGGCAGGACCAAAGCCAACAACAATTACTGGTTTTCCTGAGTTTATATTTGGATATTTTTTTTCTGTAATTGATTGAGGGATAACTTCTTCATCGGAATATACTTCTATCTTTAGGTTAATCTTAACCGGTTTTCTTCGAGCATCAATGGATCGCTTAGTAATTTTAAATTGGAAGTTGATTATGTTAAGAGCTTGAGCTATCTTTTGTTCAAGAAAATCGTTATTTACTGCTTCTTTAGGTAGAACTGATAGTTGAATAGTTTGCATCTAAATAATTTATAATTCAACATTCATAACTTATAATTCCGGTTTTACCCTTCAAAAGTAAATGATAATAAAAACATTTTGGAACTTAACCTATCAATGGGAGTTGAAAATGGAGTGCCATCGTTATCCAATAAATCCCTTATTCCGTAAGACATCTTTAGTTCAATCCCGAATTTAAAGTACTCCAAATAAAAATCAGTTCCAAAACCAATTTGGCCCATAATATCATCACGTTTTATGGCTACTATAATGTCATTAGGATTAGTAGAAATATTTTCGTGTCCAGCATTAGAAGCTAAATCTAAGCTATATGCAGCACCAAAAATGATGTAAGCACTAAAATTATTAACCCTAACTGATTTGTATTTTATGTTTAACGGAAAGTTGATTAAGGTAGATTCAATGTCTTTTGTAAATTCTTTTGGTCCTTCAAATGTTTCAAATCTATACTTTAAGCTTCTTGATGAAAAAGCTAAATTTGGAGTAAAACGTAAACTAAAATAATTTCCAAAATGCATTGATGAAATAATACCCAAATTAAATCCTGTAGCTGCTTTTGGCTCTAATATAAAAAGGCTATCAGATCCAAGCGAATTAGGAGGGAAGCGTTGTAAAACAAAATCGGCAGAATTAAGCCCCAATAAAAAACCAAAATGCATAAAACGATGATCGAACTTTGGTAAGTTTTTAGTCGTTTCTTTTTGTCCATAAACATTACTAAACAGAACAAATGAGAATAATAGTATAATTATTTTATTATTCAATATTTTAGGTTTAAAAATTGATTTAAGAACAAGGAACATCAATTAACGATTTTTGATTTATTAATGAAGAGCTAATCATTACTTGTTGTTATTGTTTTGAGCAGTTTCAACACTTTTAACAAATATTGAAATTAACTCATTGTTTTCTTTTTTTGCTCTTTCAATTTTAAATAGTTTTGTTCTATGTATAATTTTAAAACAAACAAATGTTTCACGTAACTCCTTTAAAATAACTTTCATTTTGTGAATAAAATCTCTTCTAGATTCACCACTTTGAGCTTCTCCATAATTGAGAGAAACAGACGTTCCTGAACATACTATTTGACCAGAAAGATGATTTCCAGCTTTTGAATTAGGCATTTCATTTACAATGTCAATAATTAATACTGAAAACTCTACTAACCGATCTTCTAAATCAAATTTATTCATTTCTAATTACTTCTAAACTCTTAAATCGTTAATCCTTGTTCATTATTCAGTTAGCGTTTTTCTACTAACGTTTAATTTTCTTTTTTATTTGCTTTATAAATAGAAGCAATTCCAAACATTAGTAGTGTAGATTCTATTTTTTTATAACCTATACGTGAAAGTATTTCTTTAAACTTTTCTCCATCAGGAAAAGCATCAACTGATTCTGGTAAATAATTATAAGCACAATTATCTTTTGAAAACAATCTTCCTATTGCAGGTAGCACTCTATTAAAATAGATATTATAGATTTGTTTGATGGGAAATATTTTAGGTTTAGAAAATTCTAAAATAATAGCAGTTCCATTTGGTTTCAATACTCGTAGCATTTCAGTTAATCCTTTCTCTAAATTTTCAAAATTTCTAACCCCAAAACCAACAGTGTAGGCATCGAAAGTATTATCATCAAATTCTAAATTTTCAGAATCACCCAATTTTAATTCAATGATATCTTGCAAGCCTTTGTTCTTAATTTTTTCTCTACCAACACTCAACATTCCTTCAGAAATATCAATTCCAGTAACCTTTTTAGGATTTAATTTTAACGCTGAAATTGCAAAATCGCCTGTTCCTGTAGCAATATCTAATAGCTGTTTTGGTTGGGTATCTTTCAATAAACGGATGGCTTTTTTTCTCCAGATAATGTCTATTCCAAACGATAAAAAATGATTCAGAAAATCATACTTCTTCGAAATATTATTAAACATAGTAGCAACTTGTTCCTTCTTACTGCCAGTGTTTTCTTTGTAAGGAATTACAGCCATCAACATTTAAATTAGATTAGCTATTGCTTCTGATAACAATTGATCTTTATCAACAGGAACAACACCTACACTTTCACAAACTAAACCACCAGCAAGGTTAGCTATCTCTGCAATCATAGTAATGGGTTGGTTTAATGCTAAACAAAGAGATGCCACACTTATTACAGTGTCACCAGCTCCAGACACATCTGAAATACTCCTAATGTGTGCGGGAATTTGCTTCTTCTCGTTTTCGTCTTTTATAAAAACACCATGTTCAGATAAGGTGATGAAATTAATCTTATTGTTTTGAGTAGTATTCAATTTATCAATAGCAGCGTCAACTTCCTTGAGTTTAGAAGGATTAATCTCAATGTTTAAACCTTCTTTTAATTCTTTAAGGTTAGGTTTAAAGAGACTAACGTTTTGATAATTATTAAAATTTCTTTTCTTTGGATCAATAGCCGTTGGTATTTTTTTATCATTACAT
>JAJCYN010000180.1 GCA_029262915.1 Flavobacteriales bacterium | reverse complement strand
TGGAGAAGGCATCTATTGGAGGTACGAATCATTCTTAAAAAGTCTTGATTATCGGTTGTATTCTGCTGTTGGTGCAGCAGGAGAATTATTTTCAATCCGCACCGAACTGCATCAAAAAATAGAAAGTGATACTATTTTGGACGACTTTATGATCTCTATGAAGATTGCTGAACAGGGATATAAAATTGCTTATGAGCCCAATGCTTTTGCGCTGGAAGCTGCTTCATTATCAACTAAAGAAGAAATGAAACGAAAGATTAGAATAAGTGCCGGAGGTATTCAAAGTATTATAAGGTTAGCCAGTCTATTTAACTTTTTTAAATATGGTGTTTTAACCTTTCAGTTCATTTCGCACAGGGTATTACGTTGGACGATAACTCCTGTAGCATTGGCAGCAATTTTACCGTTAAATTTCATTTTAATGCAGCAAGGTTCTACTCTTATTTATGAAGGATTGTTTTATGCTCAATTGCTATTTTACAGCTTTGCTTTGTTAGGTTGGTATTTAGAAAACAAGCAAATAAAAATTAGGGTGCTGTTTATTCCCTTTTACTTTCTCTTTATGAATTGGTGTGTATTTCTTGGGATTATTCGATACCTAAAAGGCAATCAATCGGTTTTATGGGAAAGAGCAAAAAGAGCTTAAATTTCTCACCTCACTAAACATTCCAATATTTGGAAATCTACTCCAAAATAAGAATATCAAACTCTTTAACACCTTGTAAGTCACTTACAATAAGACATTTACAATTATGGAATGTCATTTGAAATTAGCTGATTATCTAACCATAAAAACTGTTACGTTATGAAAAATTACTTTAATACTAAATTTAGTCTAGCCGTTATTTTATTTGTAATATCATTAGGGTTATCTCTTGATCTATTTGCTCAAGGACCGCCACCACCACCAGGAGTTCCATTAGACTTTGGCTTATCTGCTTTTATCGCAGCTTGTGTAGGCTACGGCATCGTAAAAATGAAGAAAAATAAATAGCAATAAATAATGATTATGATAGCTCATTTTCTGCGTTCAATCTCACCTCGTACATATCAATACTATTTAAAATATGAGAAAATGTTGGTATTCCTTTTTAGAATGGGAATACTAATAGTTGGTTGGGAAGTAATTTTCCACATTGTATGGCACAATGAATATCTGCTAGCAGGTTATAATAGTTTCAGTCTGGTAGTCATTGACTTCATATTACACTGCTGCGCATTTCTCCTAGAGTTGTTCCAATATGACATAGAAATAGATTCGGTTAATAGAATATTACGATTAAAAAATACGATTGGAGTTACTGTTGGCGAACCTTGTATAGGTTATGAAGTAACAGCTCTATTTACTGCTTTAATCATTTCCTGTAAAGGATCCATAACTAAAAAATTGTGGTTTATTCCTCTAGGAGTCGCCATAATTTATCTATTAAATCTAATTAGAATTTGCGCTCTCGCACTATTAGTTACCATTAATCAAGAAATTTGGGAGCTTAATCATAAACTTATTTTTACGGTTATTATTTATACAGGTATTTTCTTGATATGGCAATACTGGCTAATTAAAAGCAAATAATTAAACCACCTACTACTTTTCTTCGATGTTAAAATCAATGGCTGGATTTTTTAAATGAGCCATCCCTCTTTTCTGAAGATAGGTATCTTTTAAACTAGAAAAGTTCGCATTAGTAGGTCGTTTTCTATATTGATAATCTAAGAAGTGTATTAGGTCTTTGTACTTGGCATAATCGTCTTCAAATTCTATTAAAAGGCTAGAAGCTTTATGGTTGATTGAAGTATATCGCTTAATCAATTTATTATCAGTCACATTTGCGTGTGAGAATTTGACGGCAATTCCTTCAGAAAATTTTAAGAACCATTTTGTAATTCTTCCACATTCATTTCTTCTCCAATGAAGTTTATCAATATTTAGTATATTTTTTTTTGGTAAATAGTCGCACAAAAGGAAGAAATATACCTGCTGTAACACCCAAAATTAAAAGTGTATCCGCATAAATTAATGAATGAAGAATAGAGCTAAAGTCATAAAAAAATCGTTGATTACTAGCTGTAAATAGGATATAAATTAGTCTTGTTTGATCAGAAAACCGTGATCTTTCGTGTTTCAAATATGTTTTTTGCAGTAAACGGTAAATAAAAACTCATCACTTAATTCTTTAGATAGATTATGTGCTAAAGTTTCAATCCCTCCAAATCTAGGAGGGATACCAACTGTTCCTATTATAGCAACTTTCTTCATCTAATTATTCTACTATTTAACATACCTTCATGGATAATTTTTCTGGTTTCTTTGATTGTTTACCTATTGGTATTTTAGAAAAATTATTAAACAGTTTTAGCAACACGGTTCGGCTAACCCCAATAGCATCCATTGTAATGGAGTATTCATCATAAGGCACTTGACTTACTAACTTAATTGGATGATAAATACTAAAACTACTAGGCCGAACCGCGGAACTAAAACCTAACCTAACTAAAGTCTTAATTGTTCTTGTTATTCTACTTGTTGTTAAAATGGATGGGCTATAAAAATTAAACACCAAATCAAATTCATTTAAAGGCATTTTGTTATAACAATTATGCTCATCAGAAAAATTCACTAATACGTTAAAAGAATTATTAGCGACCACTCTTAACGGAAAATCGACATTAAAAATTAATCGCTCTAAAGGATCGAAAATAAACAGAGCACTATTTTTTGGTGTGAGTAATTTTAAGAGAAACAATATATCACTAAGTAAGAGTTGTTTTTTCATGGTCTTTATTTTTATTTTTCACCATTTCTATGCCACACACCTTAAGACATACTATTAACACCTGAATATCAGAAGAATACAGCTTTTACTAGATAATAATACGTTTTCTAATAGTCCCAGTTTTGGATAAAATTTCTCTTGCTGGGAATGCAAAAAACGATACCTACTTGATTATCAATGATTTTAGCTAAAGGTATAATTCATGGATAAAAGAAAGAAACAATAATTAGATGAAAAACTTATAATGAAATTATTGAAATAAAATTTATATTAATACAACAATAATTTCCAATTTAGGAATTTTTATTCCCAAAATGGGAAGGCTTTGCTATACAGAAAAACATCTAATCATCTGATTTACTGCAATATATGATTTTTGGTTTTGTATTTGAATGTATGCCAACAATACTAACTTAAATATTAAAATCATGAAAAAGAAAGCAATTATCCTTTTTGGATTTCAAAAAGATTATTTTGATAAAGATGGAATTCTACACAGTGTGGTAGAGGAATCATTAAATCAATTAAATGTATTAGAAAAAACTGTTAATGTTATTAAAATTGCTACAGCAGATGACATATTAGTTATTTCAACCCCAATTATTTTTTCTGAAAATTATAGTGAACTGGTTAACCCAGTTGGCATTCTATCTACCATAAAAGACGTTGGTGCCTTTAAAGCTGGTAATGGAGGTGCTGAAACTATTAAGAGTATTACTCAATTTAAAGACATTATTGAAATTCCTGGTAAACAAGGATTAAACGCTTTTGTAAATACTAATTTAGAGCAAGTATTACTTCATAATGGAATTGAAGAAGTAGTTTTAGCAGGATGTGTTTGTTCTATTTGTATTGATTCTACTGGTAGATCTGCCGCAGAAAAAGGGTTTTCAGTTACCATGCTTTCCGATTGTATTTCGAGCAGAACCATGTTTGAACATCAATTTTATA
>JAJCYN010000179.1 GCA_029262915.1 Flavobacteriales bacterium | reverse complement strand
GGACCAAAAGCATCAAAGTAAATTAAATCAAATTGTTCTTCTGGTTGGTAATTAGCCAATTTCATTTCAATTTTATTTAACGTAAACTGTTCTGTTATTTTTTGATAACTCTCCCACTCTACTTGATGTAAAAGATTAAATAATTCAATTTCTCCCTCACTTGAATTTAACTCATTCGTATAGTTTAAATGTTTAACAATTTCATCCTTTAAAGGATATGCTTCTATTGAAGTATAATTGATTTTAATGTCTTGCTTTTGAGCCTCTAATAAAGTTAAAAAGGCATTTAAACCCGTTCCAAAACCAATTTCTAATACCTTTAATTGGGGGTTATTGATAAATCTAAGCCCGGCATTGATAAAAACGTGCAGTGCTTCTTGTATCGCTCCATTAATGGAATGATAGGTTTCATCTAACGTTTCTACGTACAATGTATGAGAACCATCTGCTGTTATTTTAAAGGCTATTTTGTCCAGTTTTTTACAATTATGATTATTATCATATATAGTTATCTATATATTTGTATTTTTGTTTAAAATTTCAACTATTATGATCACACAAAAAGACATCAGCAAAAGTATTTCATTTAATGATTATTTCCAATTGGTAGAAAACTTGGCGAAACAAGGCGAAACTACAGGAGAAAATCAGAACGAAGCTTTAATTAATTATACTAAATTAAATTTTTCCAGAATGAAGCGTTTAATAAAAACGACTCCTATCTCGGAAGAAGTTATTAGTACAGTAGAATGTTTAAATGATAAATTAACCTGGATTATACTCACAGAAAGTTGGTGTGGAGATGCTGCTCAAAATATTCCTGTATTTGCAAAAATTGCTGAAGCTAACCCCAATATTAATTTAAGAATTTTACTGAGGGATCAAAATATTGATTTAATGAATCAGTACTTAACTAATGGCGGACAAGCAATTCCGAAATTAATATGTGTTGATGAAAACTTAAATGAATTAGGTACTTGGGGGCCTCGCCCCCAATTTTTACAAGACTGGTTAAAAAAGGAGAAGGAAAACCCAACTATGGAAATGTCCGATTTGAAAAAAGAGTTTCAAATTTGGTACACAAAGGATAAAGGACAAACTTTACAGCACGAAATGGTACTTTTAATGCAAGCCTGGGAAAAGAAAGAGTGTTTTAGTATTTAAACCTTCAATAGGATTTTTAAATTACTCTGGTGGCTGCTCTTTTTTGCGAGAAGGTTTGTAAACATAATTTATTTCTTGCTTAGAAGGTGGTTGTTGGGTTTCTTCTTTCCAATAAGCACCTTCTTCATCTATATCTTCATCTTCTTCCCAAATATGCACTATTTTTTGAGGGCCTTGTTTTCTATAATATAAAGCCAAAATAATTCCAGCAACAAAACCCCATAAGTGCCCTTCAAAGGATATTTTCACATCTATTGGAAAAATTCCCCATACTAAACTTCCGTAAAGAAAAATCACAGCAAAAGAAAGCGATATTAACTGCGTGTTTCTTCTAATAAACCCGCTCACTAATAAAAAAGAAAACAAGCCATACAAAAAACCACTTGCACCAATGTGATATGCTTCTCGAGCATAAACCCATGTCCAAACACCAACCATTAGGTAAATCCATAATGTTACTTTTAAGGCAATTTCTTTATAAAAGAAAAACAGGGACGAGCCTAAAATTAAAATTGGAACTGAATTATTAAATAGATGATTAAAACTTCCATGTATTAACGGTGAAGTAATTATGCCAATAAGTCCTTTTGAATCTCTCGGAAAAATACCGTAATGCGTAAATTCTATTTCAAAAACATATTGAATCAAATGAATTAATCCAATAATCATTACGAATAGCAACGGATATACGAGTGCGTTCAAGGCTTTATTTCTTTCTAATTTTTCCAAATCAAAGTAAAGTTATCGATAATTGTACCATTGTAAGAATGTCAGTTCATCATAATTAATTCTATAAGTAAAGTTCACACTTTTTAACGGAATTAATTCCACTAACTGTTTTAAAAAAGCTTCCAAAATAGAGTTTCATTAAGTTAAAAAATGTTAAGAATTAGTGCATACCAAACTGAATTAGTACATTTGAGTCTATGAAAGCTCAACTTATTTTATTGTTTTTATTGATAGGTGTTGTTAGTACTGAGGCTTTTGCTACGAAAACAGAGCCTAAACAAGAAGAAAAGAAGACACAAAAATCAAAATATGATTTCAATATTTTCAAGTTGTATTCTATTACAATTGGGCAAGAATTACCAGATTCTTTGAAAGTAAATATAAAAGCACTTCCTCCTAAAAAAAAGGAGAAATAAGCTACTTCATTCCTCTCTGTTTTTTAATGTTTTCGTAAGCATCTTTCATTTTTTGAAATTTCTGCTTAGCAGCATCTTTATATTCATCTCCCATATGACTCACTTTATCAGGATGGTATTTTACAGCCATTTTCCGGTATGCTTTTTTAACCTCTTCGTTAGTCGCATTCTTATTAATTTCTAAAATTTTATAATCTCCATCCACTTCTTTCAAAAACATTGCTTTAATGGAACTATAATCCGCTTGTCTAATCCCTAAATATGACGCAATTTGTTTAATTACTTCCAATTCAGAAGGATGCACTTCTCCATCTACAGCAGCTACTCCAAACAATAAATGCATTAGTTGTAATCGTGCTGGATACCTTGTGTAGGTTTTAATTTGAATACATACATCCTGTAATGGAATATCTTTTTTTAATAATTCGCGAAGTACTAGCAAATGCTGTTTAGTGCGTTCTGATCCAAATTGTTTGTTGAAAAATCGCTTGATGTATTCCAATTCTGATTTTAAAACTTTACCATCAGCTTTCATTACGGCAGCAACCAATACCAACAAACTAGCACCAAAATCGTTTGGTGTAGTTTGATATGGTCTTCCTGCAAAACCATCATCCTTAATGTCAACCGTTTTATCAATTACTGAGCCGAGTGCATAGCCCAATAATGCACCAATCGGCCCACCAACTGCCCATCCTAATCCACCTCCAATCCATTTTCCAAATTTTGCCATTAACTAAAAATTTAACTTCAAATGTAATAATTCCAAAAACACTTGAATAATATTTTTTTATTGCTTAATTTTTTTGAATATTCGCATTTTAAAATCTTGACAAACAATTTACAGCCATATCATATAATTCCTCCAGTAATTAAGAGCGGAACGGTATATTCATTTACTACTGATAATGATGTACACTATGAAGTTCGTTTTGGAAGAAAACAAAACAATATTTTAAATGCAACCATTGTTTTTGGGGTAACAAATGAAGAGTATGATGGAGAAGAATATAGCGTTACCAATAAAGGTGAAGTATATAAAGTGATGGCAACCATTGTAGAAGTTGTACGTCAATATAAAAAAGAACATCCAAATATTAACTTATTTGAGTATACTGGAGAACAAAGTGAAATAGAAAAAAGTAAAAATAGGAATGTACGTTTAGCACTTTATAGCCGTTATATAAAAAGAGTATTTGATAATAAGTGGGTTGTTAGTAGTGAAGGAAATAAAGTAATTATTAAGAAAACAAAATAAATTGAGTAGAAGAATGTCTATCAAATGACATTATGTCGCTAAAAAACTGTTAAAACCTGTTAATTTTTGTGAATTAAGAAACAATTGTTATTTATTTACGTTACGAAAAGTATAAACAAGAAAAGAAAAAAATTTAGCACAGTTTTTGATAGATAAAAGGAAAAAACAGAGAAAGAGATTATGAGACAGTTAAAAATTACACAACAAATTACCAAAAGAGAGAGTAAATCTCTTGAAAAATACCTACAAGAAGTTTCTCGTGAAGGAATGATTACTGCTGATGAAGAAGTAGAATTAGCACAAAAGATTAAAGATGGAGATGAATATGCTTTAAATAAATTGGTTAGATCTAACTTAAGATTTGTTATTAGTGTAGCCAAACAATACCAAAATACAGGGCTAACCTTAGAAGATTTAATTAATGAAGGAAATTTAGGGCTTATTGAAGCTGCAAAGAGATACGATCATACTAAAGGATTTAAATTTATTTCTTATGCCGTTTGGTGGATTAGACAAAGTATCCTTAAAGCTGCTGCAGATAATTCTAGAACTATTCGTTTACCACATAATCGTTTAGGTGAAATTCAAAAAATAAATAGAGCTTCTAGTGAATTTGAGCAACAAATGGAAAGAGAGCCAACAGATGAAGAACTATCTGAAATTCTAGAAATGGATCTTGAAAAAGTTCAAAATTCTAGAAAAATGTCTAAAAAGCAAGCATCATTAGATGCTCCAATGGCAAATGATGACGATAATAACAGTTTAATCAGTGTTATTGAAAGTGATTCTACACCAGCTCCAAACGACACATTAATTCACGAATCACTATCTACAGATATAGAAAGAACATTATCCTATTTAAAAGGTATGGAAGCAGAAGTTATTCGTTTATTTTATGGTTTAAGTGGAAGGAGCGAAATGACCCTTGAAGAAATCGGAAACCACTTTGGTTTAACAAGAGAGAGAATTAGACAAATTAAAGAACGTGGACTGAGAAGATTGAGAAGATTATCAAGAACCAACAGTCTTCAAACTTATTTATAATAAATAAATATTTTTTATTGGAAACACCCTGAATATTCAGGGTGTTTTTTTATTTTTAGACTTTCCATCATCTTAAAAGTTAGCTGTGGAATGAAATTTGTTTTTATCTACAAAATAAAAATAACATTATGAAAAAATTATACCTTGTCCTACTCCTATTAATCTCTCAGCAAGCCTTATCTCAATATATTTCTTCTGGCATAGGAAAATGGAGGCTGGGATTAAATGTTGGTGCGAC
>JAJCYN010000178.1 GCA_029262915.1 Flavobacteriales bacterium | reverse complement strand
ATTTCTCTCATTTTATTAATTTATATAGGTGAATAAAAAATAATAAATTAAATTTATTATACATAAAAAAAATATTACAATACTAATAAGTATACTTTAAAGATTAAATTTATAATAATTATATATATAAAATAATTATATAAATAATATAATTAAATAAAATAATCATTATTTTTAAATAGTGACTTAATCATCTTTAGAATATAAAATTACTCCAAAATATAAATTAGTTTTATTTTTGGGGTCTAAATTTAAAGTGTAATTTTTGCTGTAAATCAAACAATAAATCTTCTATTTCATATAAATATTTAATAGTGGAATGTGTTCCTGTCCAACCAATTGTAACACTCTTGTTTTTATGTTGTTTAATTTGATTATGCCCTGTTTGAGTATCTATGGTTGTAGGCATATAGGCAACATTACTATTATGTTTTTTTGCAAAGCTCATTAAAAAATGATTTCCACATAGTATTATTGATGACCACTTACAAATAGAAGCAACTTTAGAATGCCTTTTTATGCTAGAAATAAAATGATTGCTATCTGAGGTGTTTTTTAACCAGATTGCATCATCAAAGTCGTAAATAATTTCTTTTCGTAAAACCTTTGCTATTATCCATTCGAAAATCGGAGGTCCAATTGGACTAGCTTCTCTGTGAATAAAAATTATTGAATATTGTTTCAATCGAAACATTAACAAAAAGCGCTTAATAAATGCAATAAAAATTCCAAAACTCTTCTGTAATAATTTTCCCGGTTGGTATATTAAATTGTAATCTTTATTTGTTAAAAATGGAAAAAAAGAAATCTCGTAACACTCTTGCTCGAGTATAGAAAGGTATTGCTCAAATCGAAATCGTTGACTTGGTGCTACTCCTTTTGGATAAGGAACAATAAATGCAATTTTATTCTTCATTTTCTAGTTGCTACAAGTATAAGTTGTTAGTAATAAAATTACTTGTAAATTTCTTTATAAATATTCTCCGCTATGGTAAAATTTCTATACTTATTAGCTATCGTAGTTATCTTTTGTCTTAATACTTTTTTATCCATATTAACTAACGCATCTATTTTCTCACATGCTTTAAGATATTGTTGATCTGATAATTCTTTTAAAACATAACCAATATCCTCTTCTTCAATAATAGATGAATCATCGGAAATATTTTTGGTAATGACAACAGGCAATCCCATTGCCCAGTATTCACCATCTTTTATAGATGTACAGTATTGTTTAGACGGAACAGGTTTAACAGGGTTAATAGCAAAATCTGCTAGTTGATAATAGTATGGTATTTTTTCATGAGTTACAAATTGTGTTTCAATACAACTCGGTGAAATATTTTTCTTCTTAATTAAAGCATCTACTTCTTCCTTATTTTTATCAGTGAGTAAAAATATTTTTAATTTTTCTCCCCAAAAACTACTCGCAACCTTGAAAAAGTCAAAGACTTCTTCCTCTAAATAAATACCTCCAAGTTTACCAGCGTAAATACAAACAATTTTGTTTTCTAAGTTTTCATTTTTACGAATATCGCAATAAGATTCAACCTTCCAATTAAATCTATCCATGTTAACCAAGGCAGGCTTTATATAATAGTTGTCAAAAATGGCGTTGTATTTTGTTTTAGCATAATTTGCCATTCCTTTGGTTAAAGCAATAACGGTTTTTGCTTTATTACTCTGCTTTTTTTCTAACCAAAAAAGAAGTTTAAATTTAAAACTTGATTTTTTCCATGTTCCGTTTTCAACCATAGATTCTGCATGAGGTTCATAGCTGTCAATGATAAGTTTTTTACCTGTTAAAACTGATAATATATACCCTAATCCGCCAGCAGTCATGCACCATGCATGAATTGTTTCAATGCTTTGTTGATTAATCAGTTTAACAAGTTTTGGAATAAATCTCAATATACGAAGGATCATTTTAAGGCCGAAATAGTCATATTTAAAACGAATGAGTTCTATGTTTTCTTTTTCTAACTTATTAGATTCATTTTGCCATTCTTCATCATTCATTTTATGAAAAGGATGTTCTATAGTAACAAGAAAAATTTTATTCGAAGGATTTTGATTACGAATAATACGAACATAAGGCAATGTATACGACTGCACCAAGGCATCTTTATAGCTCCAATATGTAAGAATCAGAATGTTCACTTGATTAATTTACTCATTATTTTTAAAACCATAGGAGGGTAACTTATCAATGATTTTAGAATAAAATAGATTCCCTTTAGTTTATTGTTCCCATCTCTCCACCAACTTCCAGCCAATGTGAGGTATAGTTTGGAAAAACATTTCCGTTTGAACCAAAAAGATTTGAATAGACCTAGTTTTTCCGCCTTTTTGTATACATTGGTATGGTCTTGTTCCATGACTTTTATGTTTTGATGCATATTATTATCATGTATTCTATAGAAAAATAGGACTTTATCTATTGCTTGTATTGGGTGCTTTGCGGCAGCGCGAATAAAATAATCTTGGTCTGCTGCGGTAGAAAGGTTAACATCCCAAATTTCAGTATTGTTATTTACTGGTGTTCTAAAAATGGTACAGCTTGGTGTGGCTACAAATCCTTTTTTCCATTCTAAAATATCAGAGGCTGAATAAATAGTATTTGCTGTAATGAATTTATCTAATTTTTCGGATTTTTCGTTTATAAACTGTCCTTTTGTGTAGATTGCCTGAACATTTTTATCATTTTCAAAAATAGTAGTACAGCTTTCAAGAAAGGTAAGATCCCAGACATCATCAGCATCTAAAAAGATGGTGAAATCCCCTTTTGCTTCTTTTAACCCTGTATTACGAGAATCACATACGCCAGAATTAGATTTGTTAATTACTTTTATTTTGGCATCGGATTTTTTGAAATCATTAAGAATTTGAAGTGTATTATCTGTACTACCATCATTAACTATAATTAACTCCAGATGTGAATATGTTTGTTGTAAAACAGAGTTTATAGTCTCTGTTATAAAATTAGCAGCATTGTATGCGGGAATAATAACTGAAACTAACTTTTGTTCTTTCATTTAGATTCTCTTTTTTGTGAAAATCTGATTGTATGATTTGTAAATAAAGCGAATTAAATTTTTATTGTTTGGAAAATCAACATAAGTTTTAGGTGGGTTGTTTAGGTATTTTTCCAAATCACCTTCTGTAATACCATACTTTTTTGCAATATATTGTTTATCCACTTTTATTTTCTCTTTGTCAAAAGAAGGTTCTTTTAGCTTTTCTAAGGCCTCATCTCTCGTAATTTGATCACAACAAATTTGGGAGGCAAAAGTTGTTCGTCTATAATCCATATTATACTTAACAGGCATTGCATAAGATTGCCAAAAAGCGGTAATCTTTGATTCATGATGTTTGCCGCCATAGTTTTCCCAACCATAATTTGAAATTAGAAATTCTCGGGCTTTATCTTTATCAAAAGGAATGTAATTAAGAGGATAAATCTTTTTTATTTTCTTGGCAAATTTGTAATAAATTTCTTTCAAGATGCCAAATGTAGGAACAGTTTTTAAAGGAACTGATGAGTACTTTTTAACGATGTGATTGTAAAGCTTCATGTCTTTATAAACATGGTACCCCATCTGTAACGGTAGAATACCTTCAGCTGTATAATTACCACCAGACATGATGTATTTAATGTTATGTTTTACGGCTGTTTTATATATAGAAGCTGCAATACCAATATCTGTTGGCATTTCTAAATCGACTATCGATGATTTTAGAAATGCCAATTGTATTTCTCTGAATTCTTGCCAATCTAAGACATAACTAACATAGTCAAAACCAAGTTTTTCAACCATTGTTTTTATGTTTTTTACAGATATTTCTGTGTCCCATCCATTATCCATATGGATTAATAAAGGTCGTAATCCAAATTCTTTACATAAGTGAGCTGTATAACAACTATCTACGCCACCACTAATTCCTACAATACAATCATATTCGTTGTGTTTTCCTTTTTCCTTTATTCTTTCTACAATAAACTCCCATTGTTTTTCAGACTCTACTGGAATATAGGTTTGCTGGCTAATTCTAGTTATGTAATCCTCACAATGGTTGCAATATCCTCTTTCATTAAATACGATATCAGGATCTGAGGTGTTCATAACACATCTTTTACAAATTTGATAAGGTCTTACTTTCATTATTTAAAATTATAACTTTTAATATCTGGGTACTGTATCAAAACACCTCTATGTTTTCCTTTAAAGACGAAAAAACTTCCAGCAGCTAATCCGTTAGCATAAGCCAATTTATATCCATTTTCAATATCAGTTGGCGATCCTGCTCCACCTAAAGCAATAACGGGTATAGTTACTGAATTTGATATTTGTTTGATGGTCTCTGTATCATATCCCGTCATAGAACCATCCTTGTCAATCGATTGGATTATTACTTCTCCAGCTCCGACATTTTGCATATCTACTGCAATATCTTCAATATTTTTTTTAATGTTCTTTTTCCCTGATTTTATATGTACACTGTTTTTTTTACCCCATTTTTTTTTATAATCTATGCACACACAAATTGTTGATGATCCGAAATTATCTGCAGCAAGGGTTACAAAGTTAGGATTCTCAATAGCAAAACTACTTAGGATTACTCTTTCTGCTCCAGCCTTGGTTAATTTTTTAATGGTTTCAATATCTTTAATCCCACCTCCTACTGAAAAAGGCATATTGGCTTCTTCTCCTATTTCCTTAACAAGATCGACAGAAATAGATCGATTTTCTTTGGTAGCATCTATGTCTAAAAGCACAATTTCATCGACTTTTAAATCATTAAATATACGAACAGCATTAATTGGATCTCCAATATATGTGCTATTGCCAAACTTAACAGTTTTCACTAAACCATTATTGTGTAACAGTAAAACAGGTATGACTCTTGGACGATACATTATAACTCAACAAAATTTTTAAGTAATTCAAGACCTGCATCATGACTTTTTTCTGGATGAAATTGTACGCCAAAAATATTATCATGTTCTATAGCAGAAACAAATCTATATTCGTACTCCGTGTTGCAAAGTTCATCCATTTTATTTTTACAATTAAAGTGGTAAGAATGAACGAAGTAAAATTCAGAAAGATTGTTAATTCCTTGAAGTAAGTTAGATTCTTTTACAATTTCAATTTGATTCCATCCCGTATGAGGAACTTTGTACTTAAGTTGATCACTAATTTTAAATCTTTTAACCGTAGCATCAATCCAATTAAGTCCTTTGACATTTCCCTCTTCACTATGTGAAGCCATAAG
>JAJCYN010000177.1 GCA_029262915.1 Flavobacteriales bacterium | reverse complement strand
TACTGGAGATAAAATTCCTGTTTGGATTGGTGATTATGTGTTGGCAAGTTATGGTACAGGAGCGGTAATGTCAGTACCATGTGGCGATCAACGTGATTGGGATTTTGCCAATCATTTTAAGATTAACATACCAAATATTTTTAAAGATCAAGACATTTCGGAAGCAGCTTATGCTGAAAAAGATGCGGTAATTGCTAATTCTGATTTCTTAAACGATTTACCTGTTAAAAAAGCAACCAAACTGGCTATTTACGAAATTGAACAACGTGGTTTAGGAAAAGGAAAAACACAATACAAATTAAGAAATGCAGTATTCTCAAGACAACGTTATTGGGGAGAACCATTTCCAGTTTATTACAAAGGAGATGTTCCTTATGTAATGGATGATGAAGATTTACCTGTAAATCTTCCTGAAGTAGATGAATATCTTCCAACCTCTGATGGAAAGCCACCATTAGGAAGAGCCAAAGATTGGCACTACAAAAAAGTCCTTCCCAATGGGGAGGATTTAGGAGGGGCTATTGAACTCAACACTATGCCTGGGTGGGCAGGAAGTAGCTGGTACTTTTTACGTTATATGGACCCAACAAACGAAAATGAATTTGTGGCCAAAGACAAGGTAAACTATTGGCAAAATGTAGATTTATACATTGGTGGAGCCGAACACGCTACAGGGCATTTATTGTACGCTCGTTTTTGGACCAAATTTTTATACGACTTGGATTATATCCCGTTTGAGGAACCTTTTAAAAAGATGATTAATCAAGGAATGATTCAAGGGAATTCGGCTTTGGTTTATAGGCTTCCTGTAGCATATACTCCTGGGACTAAAGGTGAGTCTCTTAATGTTTTTGTTTCTAAAAAATATGTTGAGGTAGTCGGCAAATATTCTAGCTCTCCAAAAAAATTGTCTGACGCTGAAAAAAAAGACTATGACTTTTTCATCTCTAAAATGGATGAGTTAGAATTCAAATATGATGTTGGGATTGGATTTGTAGGTCTACACGCTGATATAAATTTTCTTGAAGGGGATATTCTTGATATCGATAAATTTAAATCCTGGAGAGAAGAATACAAAAATGCAAAATTCATTCTTGATAATGGAAATTACATTGTTGGCAGAGAAATCGATAAAATGTCTAAATCGAAATACAACGTACAAACTCCAGATGAGTTAGTAGAAAAATACGGAGCTGACACCTTACGTTGTTACGAAATGTTTTTAGGACCATTGGAGCAGCACAAACCTTGGGATGTACAAGGAATTACTGGTGTACATGGTTTCCTAAAAAAACTATGGCGTTTGTTCCATGATGATAACGGATTTAGCGTTTCTGATGAGGCACCAACAAAAGAAGAGCTAAAATCTTTACATAAAACCATTAAAAAAATTAAGGAAGACATAGACCGTTATTCGTTCAACACACCCGTTTCTGCTTTTATGATTTGTGTGAATGAGCTAACTGCTTTAAAGTGTAACAAACGAGACATCTTAGCTGATTTGTGTATTATTCTTTCGCCTTATGCTCCTCATATTGCAGAAGAGTTATGGAAAAAATTAGGGAATACAGAAAGCATTACTTATGCAGTTTTCCCAAAACACAACGAGAAATATTTAACAGAAGCGAACCATAAATACCCTGTTTCGTTTAATGGTAAAATGCGTTTTATGTTGGAATTGCCAAAAACCATGGCGGCAGCAGACATTGAAAAAGAAGTATTGGCCAATGAACAAGCTCAAAAATGGTTAGATGGGAATACTCCTAAAAAAGTAATCGTAGTGCCCAATAAGATTGTGAATATTGTAATTTAGAATAATGCAAAATCAAAAACCTCTTACTCCATTTTCTGCAAGTTATACCCCTCAATTACCTGAGTTGTTACTTAGTTTAAATTGTACCTTAGCTTTAACCACCTATCAAGCGGGTAAAGTTGTTTTTATTAGTCCAAATCCAGATAAGGAAAGGTTAACAACATTACCAAGAACTTTCCAAAAGCCAATGGGAATTGCAGTAAAAGAGGATAAAATGATTATTGCCTCTAAAGACGAGGTTATTGTTTTAGAAAATTCGAGAGATTTAGCTGTTCATTATCCAAACAAACAAAACACTTATGACAGTTTATGGCTTCCTCGCGTTACTTTTTATACAGGGCAAGTTGACATGCATGATATTGCTTTTGGTACTGATGGAATTTATGCGATTAATACCTCTTTCTCTTGCCTCTGCAAAGTAGATGGAAATTATAATTTTACACCTATTTGGCAACCTCCTTTTATCAACAAATTAGTATCTGAAGATCGCTGTCATTTAAATGGGTTGGTAATGGTAAATGGTAACCCTAAATATGCCACAGCATTAGGAACAAGCAATACTCCTCAAGGCTGGAGAGACAACATTGTTAATGGAGGAGTTTTAATGGATATTGAAGCCAATGAAATTATTCTAAATAAATTGGCTATGCCACATTCTCCAAGAATGTATAACAATGAATTGTATATGCTCCTTTCAGCTAGTGGTGAGTTTGTTAAGGTAAACATAGAAGAAAAATCTTATGAAATCATCAAAAAATTTGAAGGTTTTTGTAGAGGGTTAAGCATTTATAACGACTATGCTTTTATTGGATTTTCTAAATTAAGAAAAAACTCTAGCACTTTTGCTAAGTTAGAATTTTCTGATAAAGCCAATTTTGCAGGAATTAAAATTATTCATCTTCCAACACAAGCAGAAGTTGGTGAAATAATTTACCAAACTAGTATAGATGAAATTTATGAAGTAGAAATATTAGCTAATATGATTCGTCCTAATATTTTAAACACAATTAACGACATTCATAAATACTCTCTTGCTATACCGGGAAGCACATTTTGGGCAAATCCTAAAGGAAATACTCTTAAATAAAAAAATATTTTAACTTTGGTGAGTTAAGAAAACTAGGTAAAATTCCTTCTACAAAAAAGAACCTATGAAAAACCAGAAATATACGTTTAACAACCTTTTAAGAAGTTACCGCAAGTACCTCCGAAAAAGAAATAATTTAATGCTTGCCAACC
>JAJCYN010000176.1 GCA_029262915.1 Flavobacteriales bacterium | reverse complement strand
AAATTTTCTTCACCAATAAAAAAAGTATTAGAAGAAAAAGGTTTGGCATTTGAAATTAAAGGAAGACCAAAATCAATTTATTCGATTTGGAATAAAATGAAGAAGAAGAATGTTCCTTTTGAAGAAGTTTACGATTTATTTGCCATTCGGATTATTATTGATTCCGAAACAGAAGTAAATGAAAAATCTGATTGCTGGCAAGTATATTCTGTAGTAACTGATTTTTACCAGCCCAATATTGAGCGTTTAAGAGATTGGATTTCAGCACCAAAAGCAAACGGCTATGAATCCTTACATACAACGGTAATGAGCCCTACAGGTAAATGGGTGGAAGTTCAAATTAGAACTCGAAGAATGGATGATATTGCAGAGAAAGGTTTTGCAGCTCATTGGAAATATAAAGAAGGTGGAGCGGAAAGTCAGTTTGATATTTGGATTAATCAAGTAAGAGAATTATTGGAGAATGCAGATGAAAATGCACTAGAATTAATTGATGATTTTAAGTTAAACTTATTTACTGACGAAATTTATGTTTTTACTCCAAATGGTGATATGAAAAGTTTACCTACTGGAGCGAGTGCGTTAGATTTTGCCTTTGCAATTCATACTCAGGTTGGTACTAATTGTTTAGGAGCTAAAGTAAATAGTAAGCTAGTACCATTAAGTCATCAATTAAATAGTGGAGATCAGGTTGAAATTTTAACTTCAAAAAAGCAAAAACCAAAAGAAGATTGGTTGAATTTTGTTCAAACCCACAAAGCAAAAAATAATATAAAATCATCTTTGAAAGATGAGAAAAGAAAAGTGGCAAAAAAAGGAAGAGCTATTTTGGAAAAGGAATTTAAAAAGTTAAAAATTTCTTATGAAAATATCAGCTTAAAAGAATTGCAATCATACTATAAAGTTCCTTCTGAATTGGAGTTGTATTATAAAATAGCAATAAACCAAATTGATCTAAGCCAAATAAAAGAGTTTGAAGTTAGAAAAGGAGTTTTACGACCTAAAAGGACAATTCAAAAAAGGGTTAAAAATTATTTTGGTCAGCGAAAAGGAGAAAGTTCGAAATCTAAAAAGGCGATTTTAGTAATTGGAGACAATATGGAGAAGTTGGATTATCAACTTGCTAATTGTTGTAATCCAATTCCTGGAGATGAAGTTTATGGTTTCATTACTGTTACTGAAGGAATAAAGATCCACAAAAATAATTGTCCCAATACACTCCAGTTAATGTCGAACTACGCTTATCGAATTATAAAAGCACGATGGATTGAAGAGCAAGAGATAGCATTTTTAACTGGGCTAAAAATTATTGGGATTGATGATATGGGTATTGTAAATGGTATTACTCAAATTATCTCTAATGAGTTAAATGTGAATATGCGGTCACTAAATTTTGATAGTCACGATGGAATTTTTGAAGGACGTGTAATGGTTTTTGTTCAAGACACCTCACACCTTACTAATTTAATTAAGAATTTAACTAAAGTTCCAGGGGTAGAGAAAATTGAACGAATTGATAGCTGATTAATTTAATGGTTTTTAGATGTGCTGATGTGAAAATTTTCTAAAAATCGTACACTAAACTAAATGTCATTATCTAAGAACTTTTCAACAAAGCATTAACATTTGTGATACATTACCTTTTAATTTTTAATTTTACTTTTTAACAACCTGAAATGAGCACAGGAGAGGAACTTCAACAAAAAGTAAAAAATATTTTTACAACTTATTTAGAAGAAAACGGACACCGTAAAACTCCTGAACGTTACGCTATACTCCAAGAAATTTATTCTAGTGATGACCATTTTCATGTGGAAGAGTTATATATCTCTATGAAAAATAAAAAATATAGAGTAAGTAGAGCTACACTATATAATACCATTGAATTGTTAATGTCTGCAAAGTTGGTAAGAAAGCACCAGTTTGGTAACAATATGGCTCAGTTTGAACGATCTTTTGGTTCTAAGCAGCATGATCATATAATTTTAAGTAATGGAGATGTAATAGAATTTTGTGACCCAAGAATTCAAAGCATTAAATCGACATTAGAAGAAATGTTTGATGTGAATATTTTACACCATTCATTAAATTTTTATGCAGTTAAAAACGAAAACGATAAATAAGATGAGTTTTTCCTTTAATATAAAAAAAGATAAAGAATTTATTCAAGTTTCTTTAGAAGGAAATTTAATGAATAAGCAGCAAATACAGGGTTTGTTAGATGAGATTGATTTTTATTTTGAGGAAGGCATTAAAAAGATAATTATTGATTTGTCTGAAATGCAATATATGAATAGTACTGGGTTAAGTATTCTAATAAATATTTTTACAAAAACAAGGAATAGAGGAGGAGAAGTTATTATCACAAATATTCCAGAAAAAATAAATCAATTACTAATAATCACTAAATTGAATAGCATATTTAACATTGAAGATACTGTTGAAGAGGCTAAAAAAATATTGATATAATAACGAAACGAGCATTATGCGAGTTAAAAGAATAATATAAAAGACGAATGAAAGTAGATGTATTGTTAGGTCTTCAATGGGGAGACGAAGGTAAAGGTAAAATTGTAGATGTTTTAACACCTAATTATAATATTATTGGTCGTTTCCAAGGAGGTCCGAATGCTGGACATACGTTAGAGTTTGATGGTATAAAACACGTTTTACATACTATCCCTTCAGGTATTTTTCACGATGGCGTGAGTAATGTTGTTGGAAATGGAGTTGTGATTGATCCGGTAATTTTAAAAAAAGAAATTGATGCTTTAAAAGAAATGGGAGTTGATGTGAACAAAAAAATGTTCATTTCTAAAAAAGCACATTTAATCTTGCCAACCCATCGTTTAATTGATGCTGCATCCGAAAAAGCAAAAGGCAAAGAGAAAATAGGTTCCACTTTAAAAGGAATAGGACCAACCTATATGGATAAAACGGGTAGAAATGGATTGAGAGTTGGAGATTTATTCTTAAGTAATTTTCAAGAACGATACC
>JAJCYN010000175.1 GCA_029262915.1 Flavobacteriales bacterium | reverse complement strand
CAGCATTAATTATATTTTTAGAATTACCCGAACTGCTTACAGCTATTAAAATATCATTCTCATTAATTAATGTAGAAAGTGCTTGTGAAAAAACTTCTTCATAGCCATAATCGTTTGCTAAGCAGGTCAATATGCTATTATCAGTAATAGGGTGTGCTTTGATTTTACAAGCATTAATCAGATCAATAGATACATGTGAAATTATGCCACTACTACCTCCATTCCCAACTAAATAAACAGTCCCATTATTCTTTTTTAACTCTCCAAACAGTGCAATTATCTCGTTAAATCCTGTTTCTTTAATTTCATCAAAGTTAGAATCAGATATTACAGCACTCTTTAATACGCTATCAAATTGGGCTATATATTTACTAAAATTGGTCATGTAGTTATGATAATAAAGTTTTTACATATTTTAATAACGGAACCTTTTCAATAAAAGTTTTATTACCTATTATTTTTACAGCCATAGATCCAACAGCATTTCCTACAAAAGCAATTTGTTCTTCCGGCATTCCTGCTTTAATCAACAAAGATGTTATTGATAAAAATGCATCTCCAGCACCAATAGTATCTACAATGTGATCTGACAAAACGGGTGCATATTCCTTCTTCTCTTTACTCCCAACTAAACAACCTCCTACTCCTAATGTAATAGCAGCATGATTCGCATTAGTTTTTTCAAGTAACTCGTCCATTACAGATTCTATATCCGCATACTTGTCATGCACAGCTAACTTTGCTTCATCTCTATCTATAGAAAAGTAATTACAGTTTTTGTATTTTATTATAAAATTGAATCCTTTGTTAGCACTATTAGTTTGGGCATTAACACTTAAAAAAGTCTCTTTTTGACTTAAATGATTAACTAAGTTTTTGTCTAACAAACCATGTCCAAAATCTGCAACAACCATTATATCGGTATTATCATACTTATCAATTCTTTGAGTTAGCTGGTCGGATTGTTCTGAGCTTAATGGTGAATCATCTATTTCTATTACTTCGAAAAGTTTATGTTTAAAAACTCTATCAACTATTCTTCTTTTTAATGTTGTTGGTCTATCTGGTAAGTATAAGGGATCGAATGTTACATTTTCATGTAAATGGTCTTTAATAAAATCGTAATAATCAGCACTTCCATTCTGACCATAGGTGGAAACCAAAGTAACACTATTTACAAAATCTGCTATATGATTTGCAACGGCTAAAACTCCACCAGCATATAATTCTGTATTTAATTTTTTAGCCGTAATAGTAGCTGATTTGGAAGATTTTCCTAATGGGGTTACAAATTGATATTCATCTAAAATAATATCACCAACAACTAAAACATCATATTTTAATATCTCTTCAAAATATTGCTGAACTTCAGAATAATTAAATTTTGAACGAATAGTTTTTAAGTAATCATTCAACTCATCATCCTTTACATCAATATGCCGATTAATTAATTTTGAAGAACTATACTGTTGTTCATGAGTAAAAACTAACTGCCCACCATATTTTTCAACTTCAATTTTTTCTTCAAATATCCCTCCAGTTATATCGTCAGTTAGCTTTTCATAATCTTGCCCTTTTACGTAAAAATTCGGTTGTATTGTTTGAATAGCAGGTATTGCTTTTGGGGTTCTATTTATAGAAATATAATCTACAACTCCTACAGCAGCAATTGTCTCTGCTCTAACTTGCTCTTTAAATATTGGCCTGTCTGGACCTTTATTCACGTGGATATCTTCTGTAATAGTAACTACTAAAATATCTCCAAATTCTTTAGCTGCCTCAAAATGTTTAAAATGGCCTGGATGCAACAAATCAAATACTCCATGGCAATGAACTATCTTTTTACCTGTAGATTTTAATTCTTCAACTACAGATTTTAACTCTTTTTGTGGTATTATTTTATTCTTCAAAACCTAGCTATTAAATCCTAACAATATTACTAAATACTAAGCAACCTCACAAAAGAGGACTGTTTCACTCCCATATATTGTTGCATGTTGAAGGTAAAACTTATATCCTAAATTCAATTCATCAATCTGTTCAACAATTCCAGTAAAATCATCCATATTATGATAAATAGATATAGCTAGCTTTGGTTTGAATTTCTTAATTATCTCAAGAGCACCTTTTATAGCATAAGGTTCTGCTGCTTCAATATCAGTTTTTATAAAGTCAACACTACTCAAATTATTCTCTTTTACAAAATCATCAATAGCAACAGTTTCTGTTGTCCCATTATATTTTTCAGAATTTTCAAAACTAACCTGACTACTTGCTCCACTATCTTTATAAAACATCTTTACTCTAGATTTATCCCAAACTGGGTTTCCCACCAATTCTATTCTGTCTTTTAAGTTAAGATTTAAATCAACATTCCTTTGCCAAATTTCTTGGTTACTTGGAATAAACTCAAACGAGTAGACCTTACCTGTTTCTCCAACAAGATGTGCAAAGTATAAAGCAGTATCTCCATAACAACCTCCTAAATCTAAAACAACATCACCCTCTTCTACTTTTAAAATATGTTTATCACTCACTGTTTTTTGATAGTGATTAACAGTATAGGTAGTAAATAAAGCGATAGAATGTAAGTACATTTTTATAGGAAAACCAAGCTCATTCAAATCATGTAAATAAAGGTTATATGGTTTATATGGAACCTCAATTTTATCATCCTTATTTGCTAAAGACTTCATTTTTTTTATCCCACCCCAAAACTCTGGTTTACTTAAAGGTAATTTTACTTTTAAGTAGCCTAAAACTTTAAATGCAACTATTTTAAGTAACAATTGCTTTGATTCTTCACTCTCCAGCTTATTATATAAATTATCTAGTTTTTCTAAATATTTATACAAATTTTGAATATTTCCTAAAAGGATTTTTTTATAAAAAAATCCTGAAGTTAAAAGAATAGATAAAATTGGTTTACTAAAGAAAAATCGTTTAGCAAAATTTATAACTTTCTTCTTAAGGACTATAGGTTTAGTGTGGGTATGATAATCAAAATTATCAGTATAATAATTAACTGATTCTTTGAGCAATTGCTCCTTTAATAGTTTCTCAAACATGTTTTATTTTAAGTATTTAAACCAACCTTTAGTTGCTTCGTTAATTGAACTTTTATCCCATACTGGTGCTTCTCTCCAATAATCAATATGCTTCATCATTTCAGCAACACCATTTTCAAAAGAAATTTCAGCCTTCCAACCTGTTAACTCTTCAACCTTTTTAGTGTCAGCAAATGTACAATCAGGTTCTCCTGGTCTTTTAGGTATATACTCAACTTCTCCTTCTAGTAATTCTACCAAACGGTTTACACTATATGTATTACCACTCCCGATATTCATTGCCTCTCCAATAGTGTTTTTACTAGTAATACAAGCATAACAAGCATTTGCTATATCAGTTACATAAGTAAAATCTCTTGTTTGAGTCCCATCTCCTACAATTGTGTATGGTTTATTAGCTAACTTCTGTGCTAGAAAAACTCCAAAAACAGCTCCATAAGTTCCTGATGTCCTAGATCTTGGACCATAAACGTTAAAGAAACGGACACTCGTTACTGGTAAATCATAAATCTGATTCCAATGCATAACATATTGTTCTCCAATATTTTTTGTAAATGCATAAGGGTATTGGGGTCTTATTTCAGCACTTTCTGGTGTAGGGTAATTATCTGGAATACCATAACAAGATGAAGAAGCTGCATATAATAATCTTTTAATATTAGCCTTTTTAGCACACTCTAACACACTAATTGTTCCATCAACATTAGAT
>JAJCYN010000174.1 GCA_029262915.1 Flavobacteriales bacterium | reverse complement strand
TAGCATTACATAAACTGATTGATGGGACTAAAATTGAAGTGCTGAACTCACTTGGGCAACAAGTCTGGAAACAAACCAATATCAATGACTTAACAATTCCTGTTACTTTAAAAGAAGCAACTTCTGGAATTTATTTTATTAAAATAAGTAACATTGAAGGAGTTAACATTCAAAAAATAGTTGTAAATCAATATTAGAAAAATGGAGTATTCCGAATTAATACGAAAACTTCGTTAACCTAAATTTATTAAATTAAATAGTATGAAAAAAATAATATTTCTTATATCAATGTTAATTAGTGGAGTTTTCATTAATGCACAAATAACACTAATCCCCGATACTAATTTTGAACAAAACTTGATATGGCAGGGCTATGACAGTGGTTCAATAGACGGATTTATTTTGACAGCAAATATTGATACGATTTCTACTTTATTCATATCAGGAGCTTCTATCACGGATTTAACGGGAATACAAGATTTCATTGCATTAAAAAATTTAGATTGCACAAATAATCAGTTAGATTCACTTGATATCTCACAAAATACTCTATTAGTGGATTTGGATTGTTCTTCAAATAATCTGATATATCTTAATGTTTCACAAAACTCAAATCTTACAAACTTAAGTTGTCTAGGTAACCAACTAACCAATTTAAATGTAACACAAAATCTCTTATTAACTAATTTAGATTGTTACGGTAATTACTTGCCCAATTTAGATGTAACCCAGAACACTGGATTGAATAGTTTACGATGCGATAGTAACTTGATTTCAAGCTTAGATGTATCACAAAATTTGGGATTAATAACTTTGGTTTGTGATGCGAACTCACTAACTGCTCTTGATGTTTCTGTTAATTCAGCTTTAACCTATTTAACATGCACATTTAACCCTCTAACATGTTTAAATGTAAAGAACGGTAATAATTCTAATTTTGTCAATTTTAGTGCACGATTTAATTCTTCATTAAATTGTGTGGAAGTAGATAATCCAAGTTGGTCAACCTCTAATTGGACAAACATAGATGTTCAAACATCGTTTAGCATAAACTGTAACAATTTTTGTACTGTTGGGGTAAACGAATATCAACTTTCTAATCTTTCACTTTACCCTAATCCAACTAAAGGAAACATTTCTATTGATTTAGGTGAAATTAAAACCAATTTAACTGTGACTTTAACAAATTCCATTGGTCAAGTTATTTTAACCCAACAATTTGAATCAACTGATATTATAAAAATTAATATAGATGCACTAGCAGGGGTTTACTTTCTAGAATTAGAAACAACTAATGGAGAAACTAAAACTATAAAAGTTTTGAAAAAATAACGATTTGCCAAGAATTGCTATATTTAATAGTGTTGTTAGCTATAAATTTTAAATAATTAGGAACTAAATCATAAAACATATTATGAAAAAGATTTTTGCATTTATAATTACTGGGCTTCTTATTGCAAGCATTAATGCACAAGAAAATAAGGTTGAAATACCATTAGAAAAAGGCAGTTCCGTTCTTGATTTTTTTTCTGTTAATAAAAATGGATTTGTAATTAAAGTTGGTAAAAATGGTAGATACGTAGATAATTCAAAAAAAGTAAATTGGAAAATCAAATTTGTTGATAAAGACATGAATTTAAAATATGATATTCCTGTTGAAAAAGAGATTATTGACCAAAGATACCCCCATACCTTAATTTCTAATTTGACTGGCTCTATGGTCTATCATATTGAGAAAATTGGAAAATCAGAAGGTAATATTATAAATCTTATTAAAAATTCTGGGAAGGCAGAAAAAACACAACTAAGCAAAACTAAATGGAAAAAGATGGTAACTGGTAATCTTTCTGCAATTTTCGCTGTAAAAGATGATCTATACTTTCTTTCAACTGTCTTTGGTAATGAAACCAACAATCAAAAAAAGTTTCAAGAAAAAATGGTGTTATATAATTTAACTGAAAAAGACGAGGACAAAGCGAAGAAAACCCTAAAGCTACCTAATCTTAATAAAGATATGAAAAATACAGCTTTTTGGGCTTATGAAGATCATGATGATGAAGGGTTTTATCTATCTTCTGTTGCATATGACACGAAAGGTAAAATGTCATATGCATATAATGTTATTAAAATGAACTATAGCGGTGAGTTAATTAAAAACTCAAACATAACATATTCTTGGCCTAATGAAATCTTATTTTTAACTCACAAAAAAGATCATGCTAGAAATGGTTTAGGTTATTTAAACGATACTGATGAATTAGATGCTAACGGTATGTCGATTTCTAAATCATTTAGAGCAATTAGCGGAATTAAAATTGATCCTTTAGAAGAAACTTTTTATTGTTTTGGCGTTGGAGTAGTGTCAAAAGGAAAATACAAGTTCTTTGTAAAGAAATTTGATTTTGATAATAAATTAATTTGGGAGACAGAGCTTAGAGAGTTTGAGGGACGTACTTCCCAGTCAAGTAGCAGCAGATTTGGCGTAAATTTTGATGTTCAAGGGGACAAAACTATAAAAATTAGAATGACTAATGAAAGTTATTTGCTCTCAAAAGATGGTGAAGTTTTGGAAGAGTTTAAGAATAAATTGAAGTTTTATAGATTTAGAAAAAATGATGAAGTTTATTTGTCTGAAAAGTCGAATAGTAAAGCTTTTAAATACTACCAAGACAATCAAGGAAAAAATATGTTTTATTATGCTTTAGAAAGCGAAGGATCGGATTATCTTCTTGAATTCAATGATTCAAAAAACATTTTAAACTTGCTTAAATTTTCTAAATAGCATGAAATTATTACAGAAATGAAGAATTTCACTATTCTATTAATAATAGTTTTGATGCCTTTAATGGGGTTTGGACAAGAGACTATTAAATATCAAGGAATACTAAAAGGCTACTTACTAACTGAAACGTTTGAGTTATATCCAGACAAAACCTTTAAATGGACCTCTAATTACGACTTAAAATGGAACGAACAAGGCAAATATAAATTATTAGAAAATAGATTAGAGTTAGATTTCTATTCTGAATTAAACGGAAAAGTCATTAAAACTGAACATTTCAACATTGAAAATAACAAAATGTATAGACTGCCAAAGAAAAAAAGAAGAAAGGAAAAATCTATAAAAACTAAATGGAGCTGGTTATTTGGACACAAGTTTAAATACGAAATTAGGAAGAACGCTAACAAGAGCTAAAATGAAAGCTCTTTTTTGTACAATAGTAATTCTGCCCTTTTTTGGCTTCTCTCAAAATGAAAATTTTGAGTTTATCAGCCAAATTAATTATCTCCCAAGCTTTATTTGTAAATATGAGTATTATGTAATAAAAAAGAAGAAGACAACTCATTCTTTCAAAAAAAAATCTTCAAATTGTTTATCTATTACAACAAAGAAAGGAGAAAAATTTAACCCCAATAGCTTATTGAAAATAGTTACTTTTCTTAAAGTAAGAAAAATGTATTTACCTCTCAATATGGTTAAGATAGATTCATCCAAAATTAAACAGATTCGTTCTACAGAATATTTCCAAAATGATACTATAATTATAGATTTTGAAAAATTTATTGAAAAATATTACAAATCCGATTTAACAGAATTTGGAGTAACATCAACAGAACTGGAGGTTGTGCAAATTGATGGGGATAGATTTCTATCAACATTAACTTCTAACTCCGACACTCTTTTACATATCAATATTGGTGAGTCAGAAAGCCCTCAAGTAAATAACTTTAGGGAATGGATTATGTTTTATAAAGTATATAATGAATTTAATTTTTTTAAATCAATGCAATTGGATTCTTATTTTACTAAAGAAAAGTTATC
>JAJCYN010000173.1 GCA_029262915.1 Flavobacteriales bacterium | reverse complement strand
ACATTATTTTCTTTTAGTTCGGAAAGTGTTTTTTCGAGCAAGTTATCTGTACTCCAAGCTTTGTCCTCAAAAATAAAATAATGTTCTTTTGTCATTCCAACTAAATAATATCCACCATCTTCTGCTGGACCAAAAACAACTTCATTGTTTGTTAATTTATCAAAGCCTTGTTGAATAATTTTTGCAGAAATATCTGGTAAATCAGAACCAATTAAAATGATTTTCTCAAAACCAGATTTAAAGCCATTTTTGAAGGAATTTTGCATTTTTTCGCCTAAATTGGATCCTTTTTGAACATATTTGACTGCTTTTGGCCATTTTTCTTCAATTATTACATCCGAAAAATAAATGTATTTGTCTGAAGAAATTTGATTGGACACATTTTCAGTAATTTCAACCAAGTGTTTATAAACTTGAAAAGCACCCTCTGTTCCAATGGTTTTGGCTAAACGTGTTTTAACTTTACCCATAATAGGGTTTTTAACAAAAACGATTAGAAGTTCTTTTTTTTCGTCATTGCGAGGCACAAAGTAATCTTTTTCTTGGTTATGAGATTGCGTCACTCCATTACATTCCGCTCGCAATGACGTATTTATAACATTACTCATAAACTTTCTCTCCTTTAGTTAACCATTTACCCCAAGACTTATTATAAGCGTGTACTTTTAGGGTTTCATTCCCTGAGTTATCATAAACAGGATAGCCTTTATTCTTCCAATCAAAAATTCCACCTTGTAAATTCATTACTTTTTTAAATCCTGCTTTTTTTAACTTTTCACCAACCTTCTCACTTCGATATCCTACAGAACAATAAACCACAACGGTTGTATTTTTATCAACCTTTTTAAGCTTTGACATTTTAAAATTATCATAACCAACATATTTAGCTCCTTTAATGTGACTTACACTATATTCGTTCTTTTCTCGAGTATCTAAAATTAATAATGGTATTTTAGTGTTGTCCACTTTTTTAAGCTCTTCTGCACTAATTAATGGAATGGTTTTAGAAATAATTTCGTTCTTTAATTCTCCAAACGATTCATAATTCTGCCCACAAGCAGATAAGGAAAAAATGGAAATGAATAATATGATGAATTGTTGTTTCATTTTTCTTATAAATTATATGTCATACCGAGTGTAACCGAGGTATCTTTTTAGTTTTTAGCAAATATTTTAAAAGATTCCTCTATTCCGTTACACTCCAATCGGAATAACAAAAACAAATCTTACGCCAAACTTCCTTGACAACTAGACCCAGCTCCTGCAGTACATCCATAACAATGTTGTCCGAGAATAATGTTTCTATTTTTTAATTGTTCGTTATCGAAATCGGCAATATTTTGGGAGGAAGATGCAACGCCTAATTCCAACATCTGATTAAAGTCACAATCGAATAATTTGCCATCCCAACCAACAGAAATGGTATTTCTGCACATTACTTCTTTTGCCGCAACCGGATTAAATGAATCAATTAGCTTGTCCATATATTTCTCATACTTTTCTTCTTTTAATAAGAAATCTAAAAAGCGGCTTATTGGTAAATTGGTAATTGTGTAAAGGTTGTTGAATTCAATATTAAACAGTTCTTTCAGCTCTCTTTTGTAATCGCCTTCCAAAGCCATTTGCTCAGGTGGCAAAGATGCTCCGCCAGGATTATAAACTAAGTTTAATTCTAAGCCCGTTCCTTCTTTTCCGTAGCCCAATTCGTTTAATCGTTGTAATGCTTGTATAGACCTTTCAAAAACACCATTTCCTCGTTGGTTATCTACATTATCTTTTGTGTAACAGGGCATTGAAGAAATAACAGTTACGCTGTTGTCTTTATAAAATTGAGGAATATCTAAATAGTTTTTATAGGTAAGAATGGTTAAATTACTTCGCACAATTACTTTTTTACCTAATTGCGATAACTCGCTAACAAACCATCTAAAATTAGGATTCATTTCTGGTGCACCACCTGTTAAATCTATGGTTGTAATGGATTGATTTTTTGCTGCTTCTAAACATTGTTGTAGCACTTCCTTGGTCATTATTTCTGTTCGGTCTGGGCCCGCATCAACGTGACAATGCTCACAAACTTGGTTACACAATTTTCCCAAATTTATTTGAAGAATTTCAATTTCTGTTGGCTTAAACGGAAAAAGACCAATGTTTTCAAGCTTTTGACTAAACTTGGTTTTGACAGTTGTTTCAAGTGTTTTAACCTGAAAAGAGGCTGTTGTTAGTTCGTTGTTTTGTTTCTGCAATGTTTCCATAGAACAAAAATCGCTTTTATTTATTTGCTATTTATTCTTGCGTTTGACAAATATACTCTTTTAGCAAAATTCCGACTAAAAAATAGTTCGTTGTCATTGGTTTAATAGCCTACAATTTCTACATTTGTCGTCATAATTTATTTTTATAAACCCCATTATGAGTAAAGGATTTTCAAGCTCTTCTGTCGGAAGAAAAGTACTAATGGCTTTTTCAGGAGCTTTTCTGATGCTATTTTTGCTGCAACATTTCGTTATTAATTCATTATCACTAATTAACCCAGATTCTTTTAACGAGGTCTCACAATTTATGGGAACAAACCCATTGGTGCAATATTTAATACAACCTATTTTAATTTTTGGTGTGCTGTTTCATTTAGGAATGGGGATTAATTTAGAACTAAAAAACAGAGCTGCAAGACCTATTAAATATGCTATGAATAAGCCAAGTGAAAATGCTTCGTGGATGAGCAGGAATATGATTATTACTGGAATTATGGTGCTGCTATTTTTAGGGTTGCACTTTTACGATTTTTGGATTCCAGAAATCAACACCAAATTTATTGTTGGCGATATGACTGGACTAACCGCTGAAGGTGGTTTTCGTTATTTTAAAGAATTACAACACAAATTTATTGACCCAATTAGAGTGGTTCTTTATGTGGTTTCTTTTATCTTTTTGTCGCTGCATTTGTTGCACGGTTTTCAATCTGCATTTCAATCTGCTGGATTTAACCATAATAAATACACGCCAGTTATTAAAAAATTAGGTTATTTATATGCTATTATTATCCCTTTGGGATTTATTGTTATAGCTATTTATCATTACTCTTATTCATTTTGTTCGATATAAAATTTAGGTATGGCAACATTAGATTCTAAAATACCAGAAGGTCCTATTAAAGATAAATGGACAAAACATAAAAACGACATTAACTTGGTTAATCCAGCTAATAAACGTCATATCGACATTATTGTGGTTGGAACAGGTTTAGCAGGAGGAGCTGCTACTGCATCTTTGGCTGAAATGGGTTATAACGTAAAAGCCTTTGCTTACCAAGACTCACCACGTAGAGCGCATTCAATTGCTGCTCAAGGAGGAATTAATGCTGCAAAAAACTATCAAAATGATGGTGACTCGACCTATCGTTTATTTTATGATACGGTTAAGGGGGGTGATTACAGATCAAGA
>JAJCYN010000172.1 GCA_029262915.1 Flavobacteriales bacterium | reverse complement strand
AATGAATCGTTAATTAACATTGTTAGTTGTATCCCAACTAAAACTTCATCCCCTAATTTAGGATCGGATTTGTATGAAAATTTAAAACTCCTAGGCCTTTTAGTATATTCAGTTTGCTGAATTAATGAACCAACTAAAGTGTCTAAGCCGTAAGAAGCTCCAATTTCCCAATAAGCGGTAGTTAGCTTAATACTTGCCAACCCAAAGGCAGGATTATCTACTTCTTTAAACATAGTTGCTGGAGCAGCATAGTCGCTAGCATCAGAAGTATTTAACCAATATTTAGCCTCATCAATTCCGTTGTAATTAATTACCCACTTTTCAAAATCTAAATTGGATTGAGCAGAGCAATTAAATGCTCCAACAATTATAATTGCTATTGAGAATAATTTTTTCAAAACCGAGAGTAAATGTAGAAATTTTCTATGTTCATTTTAAATTAACTTTTCAACAGTTAAACTGTTAAAAACCTTTTAGTAGTTAACAAGCAATAAATATGGATATGCTTAGCGTAATATTTAATACTTTTGTTTTATGAGTTCGATAAGACAAAACAAGGTTGCAAGACTGTTGCAAAAAGAGATAAGTACTATTTTTCAATTAAATTCTGCCAATTGGTTTCCTAATACAATGGTTACTATAACTGTTGTTCGTGTTTCTCCAGATTTTAGTTTTGCTAAAGTTTATATGAGTGTTTTTGGTAAAATGGAACCCAAAGAATGTGTAGAACTTATTTCTGCCCATGCTAAAATGGTTAGAGGAGAATTGGGAAAAAAAATTGGAAAACAGTTACGAATTACTCCGGAATTGGCTTTTTATGTGGACGACTCTCTAGATTCCGCGGAAGAAATTGACCAACTTTTAAAGGAATAGTTGAACCTTCCATTATACATAGCAAAACGATACTTAATTTCTAAGAAATCGCACAATGTTATTAATATTATTTCATGGATTTCGGTAACAGGTATTGCTATTGGAACTATGGCGTTAATTATTGTATTATCTGCATTTAACGGGTTAGAAACTCTAGTTGAAGACCTTTACGCATCTTTTGATCCAGACTTAAAAATTACTGTTGTTGAAGGAAAAACTTTTAATGCAAATGAGTTTCCAAAAGATAAAGTTTTAGCAATTGCTGAGGTAGAATTTTACAATTCAGCTCTAGAAGAAGTGGCGTTAATTAAGTATCAGGACAAACAAACTGTAGCTACGATTAAAGGAGTTGAAGAAATTTTTTATACAATGACAGGAATGGATTCTTTACTAATAGAAGGAGAGATAAGGCATCATTCCGAAAAATATAATAATATTATAATGGGTTGGGGAATTGCTGATAAATTGGCCTTATTTATTTCAGAAAGTGTTTATCAAGTAGGAGTAATTGTTCCTAAGCGAGGAACAAAAAAAGGATTGTCTCCGGGATCAGAATTCAATAGAAAAACGGCAAATGCAACAGGTATTTTTTCGGTTAATCCAGATTTTGACACTAAATATGTATTAGGCGAATTAGAATTTGTACAAAAGTTATTGAAACATAAAAATAGATTATCATCAGTAGAATTAGGATTAAAAAAAGGCAGTGATTGGAATAAAGTAAAAGCAAAAGTACAAGCAGTTGTTGGTAACAATTATAGAGTTCAAACCCGGTATGAAATGAATGAACTCATTTTTAAAACCAATAAAACCGAAAAGTGGATTACCTTTTTGATCTTATCATTTATATTGGTAATAGCTTCATTTAACATTATTGGATCATTAACAATGTTAATAATTGACAAGAAAAAAGATGTGTGGATTTTAAAAACAATGGGGGCAAATAACAGTATTATTCGTAAAATATTTTTTGCCGAGGGAATGCTCATTAATTTCTTAGGGGCATTTTCTGGTATGGCAATAGGTGCTTTTATTTGTTGGCTCCAAATACAGTTTGGCTTATTGCGATTAGCTGGAGGAGTAGTAGATTTCTATCCAATAGAGTTGAACATGGTGGATTTTGTTAATGTATCAGTTATTGTAATTATTATTGGGTTAATCGCCTCTTGGTATCCAGTAAGAATTTTAACGAAGAAGCATTTGTAATTTAGTTTTGTCATCCTGAGCCTGTCGAAGGACGAAACAAAACAAAATATCATTATAAATTGAAGTCGAAGAATCTTGTTGTTTATTTTACCACTTATCCTTCAAAACCAACCTTTAAATCAAAAAACAAGCGCTTTTTTGCTTAATTACCTTGTTTTCGGTAAATTCGTAAACCAATGAAAAAACTTGTTCTCATACTACCACTGATCCTGAATGGATTTTTTTTGAGTGCTCAATTTGCTGTTTTTCCGATTACCTCTGTTTTACCTGCAGGTGGAGATATTGTTAAATCGGATGTTGATGGTGATGGAGATATGGATATAGTTTCTGTATTGTTTCTTGAGAATACCGTGGTTTGGTATGAGAATAAGGGCGGGGGTAAATGGAGTTTAGAAAATCTAATTTCCAATACAACGAGTCCGCCACTCAGAGTTTATTCTGTTGATTTGGATAATGATGGAGATATGGATGTGATATCTACAGAAGGATTTGGGAGTGGTAATAAATTAGCGTGGTATGAAAATTTTGGAGGAGGGGTTTTTGGGCTTCAAAATATTTTAGATCAAGGATCAGCTGCAAACAATGTTGGGATCGTTTCAGTGGACATAGACAATGATGGAGACAATGATATTATTACATCAAGTTGGAATACTTTAGCGAGTGGAAATAATGGAGCTGCGTGGTATGAAAATTTTGGAAATGGAATTTTTTCTACAGCTAAATTTGTGTCAACAAGTTTAGGTGATGCCGTAGAAGTTTATGCTGCCGATATGGATAATGATCAAGATCTTGACATAATCTCTGTAACTTACAATTATGATAGAATAGCTTGGCACGAAAACCTTGGGGCGGGAATTTTTTCGTCAACCTTTCATTTGATAAATACACCAGATAATGATTCAAATTCATCAAACGGAAATGGAGATGCGGATGGAGTAAGGTATGCGGCTATTGGAGACTTAGATTTTGACGGAGATTTAGATGTAATTTCCGCTTCAAACCTTGATAACAAAATAGCATGGTATGAAAATTTGGGAGGGGGAGTGTTTGGACCGCAACAAATAGTGCTTGATACAACATTAAGTCAAACTCATTTTGTAATGACTACGGATATGGATGGGGATTTGGACCTAGATATTTTGTATGGTAGTAGTACTAAAACTGGTTGGTTTGAGAATACTGGCAGCACGTTCAGCCTAGAACATGTAATAACCTTGAATTCTGAGGTAAACGAAGTAGCTAATATCAGAATAGATTATGATGGTGATGGTGATTTGGATATAGTAAATGGCAATGGGTTGGGCTTATATGAAAATTTGGGTTTAAATACGTACGCCAATCCAAAGAGGCTAATTAAATTTGTTCATGATTATTTTGATACAAGCGTTGATGCCGCGGATTTTGATGGAGATGGTAAAATGGATATTGTAACAGGGTTTAAGAATGAAATTTATTGGTATCAAAATGAATCAGAGGGGGAGTTTAGCATGCAGAGAACGATTAGTACTAGCATGTTAGACATTACTTTCGTATATGCTTGTGATATCGATAATGATGGAGATTCGGATGTCCTTGTGTCATCAATTAGTAATGATCTAATAGGTTATTTTGAAAATTTAGGCGGAGGAAATTTTGACACGACAGTTAATATCATATCGACTCAGTCTGGTTGGGCGACCAGTGTTTATGCAAAAGACTTGGATGGGGATTTGGATTTAGATGTTTTATCCACATCTTTATCAGGTTTGGTTATCTGGCATGAAAATTTGGGTGGGGGAAATATTGATACTACCAAAAACATAATTTCGTCAAGTGCAGATGGCGCAAAGTCAGTTTTTGCTATTGATCTTGATAATGATGGAGACGCGGATGTGTTATCTGCATCAGAAAATGATGATAAGATTGCTTGGTATGAAAATTTGGGCAGTGGGGTTTTTGGCTCTCAGCAGGTAATTGCAGTTGCAGATGGGGCAAAATCTGTTTATTCTATAGATATAGATGGTGACTTGGATAATGATGTTGTTTTTGCCTCGGCAAATGATAATACCATATCTTGGATTGAAAATCAAGGAGGAGGTAGTTTTGGATTACAGCAAGTTATCTCTAATACAATTGCAGGTGCTAGATCAGTTTTTGCAATTGACTTAGATGCAGATGGTGATAACGAAATTATTGCGACATCGGCAATTGCAAACCAAATATTTTGGTTTGATAACCTAGGGGGAGGAATTTTTCAATCTAAATCTATTATTACCAATTCGAACGTTGATGCTCATTATGCTATGGCTGAAGATATGGACGCTGATGGAGATCCTGATATTTTATGCATTGATAAACGAATTAATTTAATTGAAAATTTTAATTCTTCAATCTATAGGCTAAAAGGGAATTTTTTTGGAGATATTAATCAGAATGGAATTTTTGATAATGGAGAGGTAGGGTTGTCATTGCAGAAAGTTCATCTTTCACCTTCGGGATTAATTAATTACTCAAATAGCCTTGGAGATTATGTGCTTAGCACACCCGATACTGGTTACTTTACTATAAACCATTTTTTTGATACTTTATGGAATTTGACAACCGATTCAAATTCATTTACGATACAACTAACTAGTAGTAACCCAGTCATTGATAGCTTAAATTTTGGATTCTATCCGGATAGTTCCTTAACATTGATTATGCCGTCTTTAACTGCTGGGTTTCCAAGGTGTAATGACACAATATTATTTACAATTAACATCCATAATGAATATACAACCTTACCCAGTGGATCTATTCATTTGTTATTAGATGATTCAATTGGATTTATTACGTCCAATATATTTCCAGATTCTATTAATGGAAAAAACATTTACTGGCATTATGATAGCTTACCATATCTAAGTGATAAACAGGTAGTTGTGTCGGTCATAATGCCCCCTGCAACTACTATTGGCGATACATTACTTTCTTTTATTACTGTTCATCAACTTGATACGGCAGGAAATGTTATATATACAAATACAGATTCATTAGAACAAGAGTCAAGATGTAGCTATGATCCAAATGATAAAAGAGTAAGACCTCAAGGTCTTGATGTGGAAGGTTTCATCTTAAAGGACGGTGTTTTAGATTATCTAATCCGTTTTCAAAATACAGGAAACGATACGGCAATTACTGTAATGGTTAGGGATCAACTAGATATTAATTTAGATTGGAATTCATTACAACCAATAGCAAGTAGTGATTCAATGCAGATATGGATTGAACAGGATGGAGAGGCAGTGTTTAGATTTAATAATATTATGCTGCCAGATAGTAATACGAGTGAATTAGCTAGTCATGGGTTTGTACGTTTTAAAATTGATATGAAACCAAATTTACCTCCTGGAACTATTATTAAAAATACTGGACACATTTATTTTGATGCTAATCCTGCTGTAATTACAAACCAAGAATTTAACACCATTTACGATTGTGACTTTACTATAATTAATACTGTTTCGACTACCTTGTGTTTGGGGGAAAATTTATTTTCGCATACTCCAGAAAGTGATGTTAGCGATGTTTTCTGGGTTATTGATTCATTTCATTCAACAACAAATGACACGTTAAATTGGTTAACCGACACAGTTGGATCGTTTAATTTAAAATTGACTATTAACAATGCTCTATGCTCTAAAGATACTATTGTTCCTATAACAGTTTTACCTGCTATTCTAATTACAAATAGGAATAACATTATTTGTCATGGAGATAGTGTTTGGATTGGTGGAATGTATAGAAAAACTACAGGAACATTTTTAGACACTTTAATATCTTATCTAGGTTGTGACAGTATTATGTCAATAGATCTTATTGTTCTACCATCGTACAATTTTATACAAAATGCTAGCATTTGCCAAGGAGATAGTATTCTACTATATGGTATTTATCAAAACAGTAGTGGAATTTATTATGACAGCTTACAAACGATAACAGGTTGTGATAGTATTTTATCTACCACCCTTACTGTAACTGCTTTGCCAACTGTAACAATTTTACCTTTTTCTCCAGATAGCATCTGTGCTAATGGAAATTCGGTGGTGTTACCTGTTGGTTCTCCTATTGGAGGTAATTATACTGGAACAGGCGTAGGTGGAGGTAATTTTAATCCTACTGCTGCTGGAGTTGGAACACATAATGTAATTTACACGTATACAGATGGAAACTCATGTATAAATAGTGATACAACGGTAATAACAGTTGAGGTTTGCGTTGGCATTAATGAAACAACTAATAATTTTGGAATTTTAATTTACCCCAACCCAAATACAGGCCTATTTACTATTGAAAAACCTGCTGATTTAAACAAAGAGGTTATGGTTAAGTTATTGGATGCAACCTCTAAATTAATATTGGAAAAAACAATTCCTGTTGGTCAGCAAAAAGTAGAAATGAACATTACCAAATACAGCAACGGAATCTATTATTTGCAGTTAATTGTAGATGATGAAGTATTTGTAAAACAGATTTTAAAGGATTAATTTGTCATACCGAGTATGTTTTGCGAAACGGGCAAAAGCTGTTTTCCTATGGTTTAGCGTGGAGAAAATTAAAGCCGAAGAATCTTGTTGTCTATTTATCCTTTAATTATTCGAATACAAAGATTCATCACTTTATTTTGTATGTCCTTCGACAGGCTCAGGATGACAAAATGTTGTTCAGAATGACAGTTTAGTTAAACAAATTTTTCCCGGATTTCATCCAAAGCAGCATAAACATCAAGTGCATCATCTTGAGTAACGAGTTTCATTCGATGAGGTTTAAAATGAGCTATTCCCTTAAAATAATTGGCATAATGCCTACGCATTTCTAACACACCTAATTTTTCTCCTTTCCATTTTATGGCCATTTCTAAATGTTTACGAGTAACATCTATTCTGTTTTGTATAGTTGGTTCGGACAAATGTTCTCCAGTTGCCATAAAGTGCTTAATCTCATTAAAAATCCAGGGGTAACCAATACTCGCCCTGCCTATCATTACCCCATCGACACCCTACTTATTTTTTACTTCAACAACATCCTCCGGAGTGGCAATGTCACCATTGCCAAAAACAGGAATGTGCATTCTAGGATTGTTTTTTACTTCACCAATTAAGGTCCAGTCAGCCTTACCTTTATACATTTGTTTACGTGTTCTGCCATGTATTGAGATTCCCTTTATACCCACATCTTGTAATCGTTCAGCAACTTCAACAATGTACTTAGTTTCTTCGTTCCAGCCCAAACGGGTTTTAACAGTAACAGGTAAATGAGTAGATTTTACGATTTCCTTTGTCATTTCTACCATTTTAGGAATGTTTTGTAAAATTCCAGCCCCAGAACCTTTGCCAGCTACTTTTTTTACTGGACAACCGTAATTAATGTCAATAATATCTGGATTGGCTTGAGTAGTTACTTCAGTTGCTCGCTTCATTGACTCAATGTTGTTGCCAAAAATTTGTATCCCAATAGGTCGCTCATATTCAAAAATGTCTAACTTCTGTACGCTTTTAACTGCGTCCCTTATTAACCCTTCAGAAGAAATAAACTCAGTGTACATTAAATCAGCACCATTTTCTTTACATAAGGCACGGAAGGGAGGGTCGCTTACATCTTCCATAGGGGCAAGTAATAGCGGGAATTCTCCTAATTCTATGTCAGCAATTTTTACCATCTTTGCGGTCAAAATTAATATATAAATATGGCATCGCGTTTAGAAATAGACAACAAACCTTTTTTACAGCTTATTTTAATATTGAGTTTGTGTTTAATTTCTGTTATTCTTTTTTCTATTGTAGGAGGATTAATGACCATTGTTGTGTATGATGTTGATATTTCTAGTTTAAACAATTATGGCGATCCAAAAGTTATTGAAGGATTAAAAATGTTTCAGCTTTTAAGTGCAATAGGGTTGTTTTTAGTTCCACCCATTGCTTATGGACTATTTACCTCAAAAAAACCACTTAAAAAATTAAGTTTAGATAAATGGAATAAGCCAGTAAACTATGTTTTGATTTTAATTTTGATGATTATTTCAACCCCTTTTATTTCCTGGCTTATTGAACTAAATGCGAATATGGTTTTACCTGAATTTATGAGTGGTGTTGAAGAATGGATGCATAGTAGTGAAAGAGAGGCAGAAGATTTAACCAGAGCGTTTTTGACTTTTGACGGGCTTGGAAGCCTGTTTTATATTTTAATAATTGTCGCAGTTATTCCAGCTTTAGGAGAGGAATTATTGTTTAGAGGCGTATTGCAAAAAATATTTATAAATTGGTTTAATAGCCCTCATATCGGTGTTTGGGTAACATCTATTCTATTTAGTGCGTTGCATATGCAGTTTTTTGGGTTTTTTCCCAGATTATTATTAGGATTAATGTTTGGCTACATTTTTTTATGGTCAAAATCTTTATGGTTACCTATTTTGGGACATTTTATCAATAATGGAAGTGTAGTGATTGCGAGTTATTTTTTTCCAGAAAGTTTAAAAAATGCTGATATTTCTATTTTTGAAGAAAGCGAAAACAGTATTATTATTTATGTAGGAAGCTTTATTTTTTCCGTTGTTATATTCTATTTAATTAGAAAAGTAAATCAAAAAGAACAAGTAAATAATCAAAACAGTAGCCCTATATCAGTTTAATTAAAATCTTTTGTACCTTTACAAGCTATTAATCGACTAGTTTATAGCGATAAAAAAATAAAGACATGAACACTATATTATTAGGATTTATTGGACCATGGCAAATAGCATTAATTGTTGCAATCGTTTTATTGTTGTTTGGAGGAAAAAAAATCCCTCAGCTAATGAGAGGAATGGGCTCTGGAATTAAAGAGTTTAAGGATGGAATGAAAGAAGGAGAAGAAGGTGCTAAATCAGAAGAAAAAGAAGCTGATAAATTGAAATAATTTCTAATCGTCATTTCGTGTTTGACGCGGACCCCCTTTATTCAAGATTTCTTAATAGAAAAATAGATACACCTCTTAAAGAGATGCATGAAGTAGTTGAATTTTTTTGAAATTATTTCTGTTGATGCTTTAAGTGACAATATAAAAGATAACAATAAAGTAGTAATAACGTTTAATAAAGAATGAAGTTTAAATTTCTAACCATAACATTTTTAGTTGCAGCAAGTTCTTTTGCTCAAACAAAAGATTCGCCTAAAACAATGTTAAACGATGATCCGGTTTTGGCGGCAATTGATAGTATGATGGCTTCTGGTTACTTGGAAAGTTTGGGATTTACTGATAATGTTGAGGAGTTAAATACAAATGGTTATGCCAAAGATTCTGTTCCGGTTTTTGATAGTTTAACTTATTATAATCGGTTTGAGGCATTAAATTCAAATTCTCCTTTTAGTATCGTTTACAATAGTTATGTAAAAGGTTATGTAAATCTTTATGCAAAAAGAAGGAAAAGAATTACAGCAAAAATGCTGGGCTTAGCTCCGGTCTATTTTCCAATTTTTGAAGCAAGTCTGGATAAATATAATATCCCGTTAGAGCTAAAATATTTACCAATTATTGAATCTGCTTTAAATCCCAAGGCAAAATCTAGAGTTGGAGCAACAGGATTGTGGCAATTTATGTATCCTACAGGAAAAATGTTTGGGTTAGAAGTTACCTCTTATTATGATGAAAGAAGTGATGTATATAAATCCACTGATGCGGCTTGTAGGTATTTAAAATCATTGCATAAAATGTATAATGATTGGGATTTGGCTCTTGCAGCTTATAACTGTGGACCTGGAAATGTGAATAAAGCAATTAGAAGATCAGGAGGTAAAAAGAGCTATTGGGAAATAAGAAATTTTTTGCCAAGAGAAACAAGAGGTTATGTTCCTGCTTTTTTAGCGGTTAATTATATTATGGCTTATGCATCAGAACATAATATTTATCCAAAAACTCCAGATATCTCTTGTTTTAAAGTAGATACTATCGGCCTTTCAGATCATTTGTCTTTTGCCCAAATTTCTGAATATTTAGATATTCCTATTGAATATATTGAATTTTTGAATCCAACATACAAACAAAATTTTATTCCAAATATTGGAGAAGCAAATACGTTATGCTTACCAGTAGAAAAAATGGGTGATTTTTTAACTAACGAGGCAACCATTTATGCACTTAAAACAGAGCAAGACAAAAAAGATAGCATTGCAGTTGCTCAAAATAAAATTATAGCACCAACAAAAAGAGGAGATGCAGTTGTGTATCGGGTGAAAAGTGGAGATGTACTAGGCTCAATAGCCCAACGCTATCATTGCAGGGTCAGCCAAATAAAAGATTGGAATAATTTATATAATGATAGATTAAAAATTGGACAAAAACTGTACATCTATGCAAAACCGAGTTACGCAGTTCAAAACAAGAAAAAAGCTAAAGTAGATGCGGAAAAATCTCAACCAAAATCAGATGGAAAGTATTTGTATCATACGGTAAAATCTGGTGATAACCTTTGGGATATTGCTAATAAATATGATGGAGTTAGCATTGAACAAATCCAAAAATTAAATAAGGCGATAGACATTAAAAAACTCAAGCTAGGAACCAAACTTAAAATTAAGCCAGTTGGTTAAATCGTTCAATATGAATCTCATGTTTAAATTTCTACTTCTATTAGTAATTCCATTTACTATCATTTCTTGTGATGAAATTAATGAGAGAGTTTTACCAAGTTGTACGGGTAAATCAGGAGATTTATTGGTAGTAGTTGATTCATCCTATTACAACTATCAAACGGGACAGGCAATTCAGAAAATATTTTCTCAAGAACAAGTTGGTTTGCCACAGAGAGAAGCACTGTTTAATTTAATTCAAGTTCCACATAGATCATTTGCACGAATATTTCATACGACCAGAAATATTATTATGGTAAATATTGAACCTACAAAGAAGACTAAGCTAACTGTTAGAAAAGAGGTGTGGTCTGAATCTCAGTTAGTAGTTACTATTACAGCCCCTTCTGATCAAATTGCAGCAAAAACAAT
>JAJCYN010000171.1 GCA_029262915.1 Flavobacteriales bacterium | reverse complement strand
TCACCAATTGCTAAGCAAGCTGTTGCTGCTGGAGAAGGGGCATTTAGTACGTGAATGCTTTTATCTTTATACTCTATTCTAAAATCATCTCGAGTATCTCCTTGTTCATTTAAGAGCATAGCTCTTACTCCTGCCCCACCTGGTTTAATATCATCCATTGTTAATTCTGGAATCATTCGCTGCAATGTTTTTAAGAATAGCTTTTTAGAAAAGGCTCTTCGATATTCATTGGTTGCAAAACTCATATTATTAAAGAACAATTTCCAGGTTCCTTTATAAGTTAATGCATCTATTGTATCTTTTACATTAAAATCTGTTTTTCGGTAACCTTCTCGTTTAAATGTAAAAACAGCATTGGGTCCACATTCAATTCCTCCATCAACCATACGCGTAAAATGAACACCTAAAAACGGAAAATCAGGATTAGGAACTGGATATATTAAGTTTTTCACTTTATGCTTAGCTTGTTCTGTTAAATCATAATAATCGCCTCTAAAGCCGACTACTTTTTCTTTTAACTTAACCTTATCTTTTTTTGCAAGCCTATCTGCTTGTAATCCTCCACAAAAAATCATATACTTAGTTAAGTATTTATTCTTTGAGGTTATTACTTCTGTTTTATCTCCTCCGTGAATATAATCCAACACTTCTTCACCTAAAACAATCTTACTATCAACTTGTTTTTGAATAACTAATTCAGCAAGTTTCTCGGTTGTTCCTCTATAATCAATAATTCCAGTACACGGCACCCAAATACCTCCAATGCTTTTAACAAATGGTTCAATTTCTTTTACTTGATTTACTGTAATTTTTTCAATTCCTTCGGTGTTATTTGCTAGTCCATTTTGGAAAATTTTATCCATAAAAGGCAACTCATTTTTTTCAACAGCAACTACCACTTTACCACAAACATCGTGTTTAATGTTATGCTCTTGTGCAAACTTTACCAATTGCTTTCTGCCATCTACACATGTTTTTGCCTTATAAGAACCTGGTTTATAATATAATCCTGAATGAATAACTCCAGAGTTATTTCCTGTTTGATGGTCTGCTAACTGTTTTTCTTTTTCTATTAATAGAACTTTAAGCCCAGTATGTTTGAGTTGAATTTTATAAGCTGTTGCAGCACCTACAATGCCTCCTCCAACTATAGTAATATCGTAAATTTTGTTGTTTTGCAAGCTAAATTTTAAAAATACAAAAATAAGATTATTGGTAATAAAACTTCTTTTAGCTCTTGACTTTCTTATAAAAAACAACTAACTTCGTTTAACACTTTATGTAAAGAACATTAAAACGTTATGTAAAGAACATTAAAACGTTCCTAACACAGACGTTGTGCAGTATAAAAACTCAACAGAAAAATCGTATCATAATCGAATATTTTCGTTTCATATCGTATCATAATTATAAATTTATTATATTTGCGATATGGTAAATAAAGTGCATAATTTCATATTGAATTTAGATTGGAACTTACTTCGAATTGTAAGTAAAATAGATCGATTTGATGCATCTTGGACTACGATTGAAAAGAAAGAACAACAAAGTCTTAAACAATTAAAAAATATAGCAACAGTTCGTAGTGTTGGTGCTTCAACAAGAATTGAAGGTTCTAAAATGAGTGATGAAGAAGTTAAGGTACTGCTTGACAAAATAGACATTACAAAAATTGAAGATAGAGACGCACAAGAGGTTGTTGGATATTTTGAAGTTTTAGACTTGATTTCTGAAAATCACGAAGAAATTGAAATATCAGAAAGTAATTTGAAAAATTTACACAATATACTTCTGAAACATAGCGAAAAAGACCAATGGCATAAAGGGAACTACAAACAACATTCAAATGCTGTAGAAGCAACATTACCAGACGGAACAAAACAAATTATCTTTCAAACAACAAATGCAGGATATGAAACGGAAGATGCTATGAGAGCATTAATTAGTTGGTACAATAATGATAATGAAACACATCCTTTAGTTAAATCAGCAATATTCTCATACGAATTTGTAAGTATTCACCCTTTTCAAGATGGAAATGGCCGTTTAAGCAGATTACTTGCTACATTATTACTATTAAAAAATGGTTATAATTGGATACAATATGTAAGTTTAGAACACGAAATTGAAAGTAATAAAAGTGAATATTATCTTGTATTAAGAAAATGTCAAGCAGAAAGACCAAATGAAAATGTTTCCCAATGGATTAACTTCTTTTTTGATGCTTTACAAAATATTCAAGAGCAGTTAATGAAAAAATTAGAAGTTAAAGGAATACAAACCAAACTATCACCAAAAGAAAAATCAATACTCATATTTATCGAAAATAATGCAGGTACAAAATCAGGAAATATTGCTGAAAAATTAAACATTCCAAACCCAACAGTAAAAAGAATATTAACAAAAATGGTAAACCAAAATTTAATTGAAAAATTTGGAATTGGAGCAGGAACAAATTATGCTACAAAATAACACTGCACAACAAAATGTAAGCGTAATTGCGGGTTTTGTGATAAACTCAAAGATTGGTATCTTTGTACAAAGTTTAGTGATAAATTGAAAGGAAAGGGCCTTGAAATCCGCAACTACGCTTACACAAACCGTTGGGAGAAATGACCATTAAACGAAAAATTAAATACCTCTTTATTTTTTAGCTGATAAGGCCTCCGTTTTAGGAATTCTCAACAACAATAAAAATCCAATAATAAAAAATACAATAAGCATTAAAACTGATTCTCTAATGCTAAACATTCCCTCAATAAACCCAAAGAAAAATGTTCCAATAACAATTCCCAATTTTTCTAACACATCATAAAAACTAAAATAAGAAGCATGATCTTCTGTTTCTGGCAACAGCTTAGAATAAGTAGAACGTGATAAAGCTTGTATTCCTCCCATTACAAAACCAATAACAGCAGCTATTATGTAAAAATGTAACGGTGTATAAACAAAAGCATAAGCTACAACACAAATTAATGCCCAAATAAAAACAACTATTCCTAAAGTTTTAATGTTACCTATTTTTCTAGATAAATAAGCCATTAAATATGCTCCGGCAACGGCTATAAATTGTATTACTAAAATACTTATAATTAATCCTGATTCCATTTCGCCTTCTCCCCACGCTATTTCTTTAGTGCCAAAAAAAACAGCCATTAACATGATTGTCTGCACTCCCATGCTGTAAACAAAGAATGAAGCTAAATACCTTTTTAAACTTTTATTACCTGACATTTGCTTCCAAACCTTCTTCAATTCATTAAACCCTTTTGTTAAACGATTTCCTTCTGGTTTATGATTGTATATATTGCTAGGTATTCCCCTAAATGTAATCTGACTAAACCCAAACCACCATATTCCTGTTAATACAAAAACATACCTTGCATCCATATTAAAAACTTTCAACAAAATCAAACAAATTATGAGTAATGAAGAGCTTCCTATATAACCTCTTGAAAATCCTTTAGCACTCACTTTATCATGTAAATCTACTGTAGCAATTTCTGGTAAATAGGCATTGTAAAAAACCAAACTACCTGAAAACCCTATACTTCCAAGCAAAACGGAAATCATACTTAATTCAAGGTTGTTAGCTTCAAAAAAGAATAAGCTAATGCTTGCTAATGCCCCTAAATAACAAAAGAAGCGCATAAAGCTTTTTTTGCTACCCGAATAATCAGCAATACCAGATAACAATGGTGATAAAAAAACTAAAATAACATATGACAAAGAAACGATGTAAGAGTAGATTTCAGTATTTACAAACTGATAGCCAAAAAATGTAACCACTTCAGTAGTAGATTTTTCATAAAAAATAGGAAAAATTGCCGATGTAATCACTAAGGGGTAAACCGAATTTGCCCAATCATACATTGTCCAAGCACCAATTACTTTTTTATTGTTTTTTTGAAAACTCATTTAGTTACAAGTTTTACAATATAGACTTTTTACTGGTATATTCTCAAGTAATTGGAAACTCATATTAGGGAACCCAAACAATTTACAAAACCGTTCTTTATTCATTTCTTTTGCTCGGTTCATAAATCCAACGTATTCTTTTTCTGGAACTTTTTCTTTATTGTAAATTGCTACAGTCAAAAAAGTGAATAAAAATTCCTCATCAATATTTTCCTTAACAGCAAAGGGCTTCATAATATCTATAGCCCAATCAATACGTAATTGAAACATAAAATAGTTAGCAATTTTAAAACTTTGATTTCTATCTAAATTTGATGAAAATAATGCTTTCTTTACATCTTCTAATGCTTTTTCACGCTCCTTAAATTTCTTATTATCGTAATAATAATCTGCTGAAATCAAATTATAATTAAGAACTAATCTATTAATCATCCATTTTTCAATACTTGAACTATTTAGTAATTTAATTTCCCTAAGCACTAATTTAGGATCTGTCTCTTTTTTGTAATCATTAGACCAGAGTAACAATCTTAGTACTGATTTGTTATACAACAAAAATCCATTTGTAGGATCAATCACTAATTGTGTCTGTATATCTCTAATTAAATGCTGATGCAAACTGTCTTTATTTGTTGTTTCTGAATAATACCATCTTAGAGCAATTTGATTATTAATGAATGGAATTGTTTCTTTTAAATGAGGAATTTTAATACCAAGTATTTTATTCTTACCTATATTGCCATTTTCTATATTCTTAAGCATTACCGATTGATATACTTTTGCTTTTACATAATCTTTTTCCTTGAGTGATTTTTCAAACCACTCGGGCAAAACATTAAATAAAGCTTCATCCATAAATACTTTTTCAACGGTAAGAACAATTATTGCTTTTCTCGTTTCCTCTAAATAAGGCTCTAAGTTAACTTTTAGTGTATCAGAATTAATAACCTTAAGAAGGTCTTCTTTTGATAATTTAGCTAATTTAGATTCGTATGGAGAACCTTTAATGGATTCGTAAAAATCTTTCCAATTTTCTTTAGTTGTTATTTTTGTTTCTACATCTTGAAGTTTATACTCTTTAATAGCAGACAATATGCTTTTCGCTCTTCTTTCTTGAATTATCTTATTTTGTTTTGCACTTCCTTCTAAAGACGAGTAAGCAATCACTTCAATTTTCTTTAAATCAAACCTATTTAAACTTAATGAATCTAAAAATGGTTTAATATCCTCATTATTGTATTGTGATTTATTTCTCTTAAAAGGGACTGTAAATGTCAACTGATTCAAAACAGAATCAGCTCTGCTACTCACAGATAATGTATCCAACATAAAGTTTAGATCTAACGACTTTAAATTTTCACCTCCCAAACTATTGTAAACTATTGTCTGACATAGGCAATTAGCTTTTATCATCAGTAAGTTAAATTCTACATTATTAGTATCAACATATGCTGGAATTGGACCTAATGAAACTTCTATTTCATTACTTTCTTTCAACTCATTTTTACCAAAAATTTGTGATTTTGAAATTGGCGGTAACATTATTCCCTTATGAATTTTGGAAGGGTAAATTTTATTTCCACTACCGCATTCAAATTGATCTCTAGCAATAATATCAAGAGCTATTCCATCACCAGATTCACTCAACACGTTTTTAAATAACTCTAAATCGTGAAAATAAAAATAGATTTCTCCATTCTTAAAAAAAATATTGTCAGACATTAATTGTGGTAAATAAGCATATTTCTTGTCAATATCTGCACATTTACTTTTATCGTAAGGCACAATACCAAAATCATCATTCATGGGTTTTACTCCTTCTGGTAAAACAAATGGTTCGGAACCTACAACATGAGTAGCAATAATTGATTTATCCCTTTCATCAAGAATAACTGAAATACCATAATTTACATATTTATCATTTCCTAAAATCTCTTCTCCATCTTTAGATTGAATCCAACCCTGTGCAATTGCTGTTGCAACATTTTGATACGATTTTAGCTTAGTTTTTTTAGTTTCTCCTGGTAGTTTAGCCACAGTTCCTACAACTAATTTATAACAGTTTTCTCCCACTTTTCCATTCATACCATCATAAAACATTACTCGTTTAAAGGGAGTTTCTTTTTTTGATGAAGGCTGTTCGTGACTAACCTTTCCAGTTTTTATTATATAAATTGTTTGATCTTCTGCGGCAGTATATAGTACTTCATCCTTTTTAAAAGTCGGTAATTTTTTACTTTTTCTAAAAACATCAATTTGTTCTTGAATTAACCCTTCAAGGAATACTTTATCATATTTATAATCAACATCATCAACTTTCTGTTGTGAGAACAACCCAACAGAGATCATTAAAAATAATATTGATATATAATACTTCAACTAATGATATTTAATAGCGAAAGTTAATGAATACTTATTAATCAACTATGATACCACAAAGTAAATGTAAACACAATAGGATGCAAAAAGTAAGACTCCCTTTATTCTATTAATTCTATAATCTCCTATAATCATCAGTGGAAATATAATAAATGAAACTGCTAAAACCCAAAATATGTCATTTGTTGTAACCTCTATAGATACAGGTATTTCTTTTACA
>JAJCYN010000170.1 GCA_029262915.1 Flavobacteriales bacterium | reverse complement strand
ACGAAATTATACCGAACGCATTAATTACATTTAAAGATATTAGAGGTAAAATGGATCCTGTATTTATAACTACAGACGAACAAGGTAATTATGAGCGAAAATTAGAAGTAGGTTGGGATTTATTTTTAAAAGCACAAAAAGCTAAATATTTTGGTGATGCCGCAAATCTATCGACTAACGGATTAACAGAATCAAAACATTTTGTACAAGATTTTTTCCTTTCTCCAATACCATTAGGCGAAATAGAAATACCTGGAATTGAATATGATTTTGATGCTGCAACGCTACGGCCTAAATCAAAAGAAATTTTAGATAAATTAGTTGAATTTCTTGAGTTAAATGATAATATAGCTATTGAAATTAGGTCTCATACTGACTCTAGAGGAGATGATAATTATAATTTAAATCTATCTAATAAAAGGGCTGCATCGGTAGTTAAGTATTTAGTAGCACATGGTATTAACAAATCTAGATTAGCATCTGTTGGGATGGGAGAAAAGGAACCGCTAGATGATTGTTCTAAATATCCAGAATGTGAAGGAAGAAATACTTGTGATTGTCACCAAAAAAACAGAAGAACTGCTTTTAAAACTACTAGTGAAGACTTTAAAGAAGTTTTTAAAGGGAATTAGAGTATACTTTCCCTATTCTAAAATTAATAATTCTGTATCTTTTTCATTTTTTAGTATTCTATAGATAGAACCTTTAAAATTACCTATCCGAATTTTTTATAATTCGATTTAATATTAGGTTCGGTATCCTGCGCAGCGATACTTTTTTAATCAAAAGCATATTTGATTTACAGGATAATAATTATCCAAGCTAAAAGTATTGTTTAACTAAAACTTAAAAATTATGAGCGGAGGAGACCTATCACCACGACAAAAAATGATTGGAATGATGTATTTAGTGCTAACAGCATTATTGGCATTAAATGTATCAAAAGATATTTTGGATGCATTTGTATTGATTAATAGTAGTTTAGAAAATACTGTTATCAATTATGATGAAAAAAACACATCACTTTATTCAGAGTTTAATACTGCAAAACAGTTTGACCCAATTAAAGTAACGCCATTTTGGGATAAAGCACAACAGGCAAAAAAAATATCAACAAACTTAATTGATTACATCAAAGAACTCCAAGTAAAATTGTTACAAGAAACGGAACAAATTACTAAAAACGAAGCAGATACCTTACAGTTAAAGTTTGTAAATGCAAAAGATAATTATGATATACCAACAAATATAATGATTGGACAAACCGAAGATGGGTCTAAAGGGTTGGCAAGAGAGTTGAAAAATAAAATGGCAGATTATAAAAAACTAATGTTAACCCTTTTTGACAAAAGAGAACAAGAATTATTAAATATTGACTTAAAAATAGATGAAGTGACAACAGGAGAAGGTGTTGAAAGCTGGGAAATGGGAAATTTTTACCATACACCTTTGGTTGCGACTATTGCTTTATTGTCAAAAATTCAAACAGACGTAAAGAAAGTAGAATATGATGTTGTAAGTACTTTATTACAGAAAGCAGGGAAAAAGCAATTTAATTTTGACACTATAGTTACTAAAGTGATACCAAATTCAAATTATGTATTGTTGGGAGAAGATTACAAAGCAGATGTTTTTTTAGCTGCTTTTAGTACAACTCAGAACCCAGAAATATTAATAGGGAAATATGATTCTATAAAAAAAGAGTTGGTTTCTGTAATCGATTCTATTCCAGTTGATAATGGATTAGGACAATATATTGTATCAACAGATGAGGAAGGAATTTTTAGTTATGAGGGAGTATTAAAATTAAGAAAAGAAGGTGGAGGAGCAGAGAATTTCCCGTTTAAATCAGAATACATTGTTGCAAAACCTAGTTTAGTGGTTTCTCCAGATAAAATGAATGTATTTTATATCGGTCCCGACAATCCCGTATCAGTTTCTGTTCCAGGTGTTGCTTCAGAAAATATTAGTGCTACTATTTCTGGATCAGGGAATCGTATTTCTAAAACTAGTAATGGACATTATAAAGTAAAATTGAGTAGAAATTCTCCTCGAAATGTGGACGTGAATGTTAGTGCTGTTATGTCTGGTGGGACAAAAAAGAATATGGGTAAAATGACTTTTGTAGTCAAACGATTGCCAAAACCTTATGCAGAAGTTGGGAACGTTTCTACAGTAAGGGGAGTAGAAACTAAAAATCAATTAAAGGCACATACAAAAGTAAAAGCAAAATATGGATCTGATTTTCCTTTTACAGGATTACCCCTAAATGTAGCGAAGTACAAAGTAGAGATTTATCGTGGAGCAATCCAAATAGATTCGTGGAACAGAAGCGTGTCTATCATATCTGCTGCCGACCGGAATAAGTTTAACAATGTAAGAAGGAACGATATGGTATATTTTACCAAAATATTTGCAAGAGATGTAAGTGGTCAATTGGTGCCTATGAATGATGTTACGATCAAAGTGAGGTAAAAAATTAAATTATTCTACCGATTGAGAAGCTTCTTCAATTTTTGAAGTGGCTTCTTTCATTATAGCATTCTCCACAACACCATTTAAGCTAATATCTTTAAGGCCGGGAATAATAATTAAAGCAACTTTGCTTACGGGTTCATAAAGGAGTGAAGAATTTTGCATTTCGGGCTCTATAAAATTAATTTCAGCGTTAATATTATTAACTAGATTTAGAATTACACTAATAATCAATGCAAACTTTAATGCCCCAAAAACAGCACCAGTAATTTTATTAGCCAATCCTAAAGCAACCAATTTAACTATTTTTTGGAGCATTTTTGCCAGAGCAAATACTGAAATTATTATTAGTATAAAGGTTATTGCAAAAGAGATTAAAGGCATAATTTTTTCAGAAATATCAAACATTTCGCTAAGGTATTTCGCTGAAATTGATGAAAACTTAACTCCGCCCCAAATACCTAAAAATAAAGCAACTAAAGAAGCAACTTCTATAATAAGTCCTTTCTTGAAACCTTTAAATGCTCCCCATAACATGGGAATTAGTATGATAATATCGAAATAATTCATTGTACCAAAACTACGGCTATATGCAGGCATTAATAATGAATTTTACACCAATTTATTAAAGCCGAATTGTTTATACCTAAACGATAAGTCATTACTTTTACAAGTATGGAAGAAGAAATGAATAAATGGACAAAGGTTGAGGAATTGATGCAGCAACGTTTTGGTGAGAAGCTTGATGAACAAACTATTCTTTTTATTATTGGCTTACAAGAGTTAGGAAAAAATGATACTAATTATAAAAAGGAAGAA
>JAJCYN010000169.1 GCA_029262915.1 Flavobacteriales bacterium | reverse complement strand
TCACCAATTTTTTTCATAAACATTAAGGAGGCTATTACTAAGCCTATCCCAACAGCATACACTAAATTCCACACAGATGACAAGATTAAAACCAATAACATAACTGCTACTTCAGGTCGAGGCATATATGGTATAGCTTTTAATCCTTTATAATCCATTACACCAATACCCACAGTAATTAATATCCCAGCCAAAACAGCAGCAGGAATTTGAGAGGCAACAGGTCCGAGTGCTAATAAAATAACGAGAAGCAAAACACTTGACATTATTCCTGAAAGTCTTGTTTTACCTCCAGCATTAACATTAACAACAGTTCTAATTGTAGCACCAGCACCAGGAATTCCTCCAAAAATGGCCGCAATACTATTCCCTATTCCTTGACCAATTAATTCTTTATTGGGTTGGTGTTTTGTTTTAGTTATGTTATCTGCAACTACAGAAGTTAATAAAGAATCAATGGCACCCAGCAATGCTAAAGTGAGTGCGGTAAATATATAAGGAGTTATGTTTCCTAAACTAAACGCAGTAAAAATTTGCCAATTAGGAATTGGTAAGCCGCTCGGGATTTCTTCAATTGGTCTATAACCTAAGTCAAAGCCAATTGCAATGCCTGACATAACAAGTAAAGCAACCAAAGTACTAGGTACAGCAGTTGTTATTCGTTTAAAGCCATAAATTATAATAATGGTTCCTAATGCCAATAAGACTTCTAACCAATTGATGTTTTTTATTGCTCTTGGAAATACCTTTATCGCTCCCAAAACACCAGAAGCTTCTTTTGCTGCTAAAGTTTGAGATTCTTTTAGAACTTGATTTTCTGTTACGTGTTCTGCACGATTAATGGTTTCTTTAAAATCTTCTAAAACCAATATTCCTTCACCAGTTTCTTCTTTAAGAATATTGTCTAAAATAATTTCTTCTGCGTGTGGTTTAAATTGGTTTACAAAAGCAGTATCTTCTTTGGGGTAATAACCAAGGGAAGGTAAAATTTGAGTAATTAAAATAATTACTCCTATTGCAGTCATAAACCCTGAAACAACAGGGTAAGGAATGTACTTTATATATTTGCCCAATCCAATTAAACCTAGCCCTATTTGAAAAATTCCAGCCAATAAAAAAACAGTTAAAATGGCTGGAAGTGCTCTTGTTACATCTCCATCATTAATGGCAATTATTCCAGCTATAACCACCATACTTACGGCTGTCATAGGAGCTGTTGGTCCCGAAATTTGAGTGTTAGTTCCTCCAAAAAGAGCAGCAAAAAAGCTAACAAAAATAGCTCCGTAAAGTCCAGCACTTGGACCAAGACCAGAGCTTACTCCAAATGCAAGGGCTAATGGTAAAGCAACTATTCCGGCAGTAATACCACCGAACAAATCGCCTTTTATATGTTTAAAATTAAATAATTGTTTCATGTTCATTAAAATAAATACTGTTCACAATTGTTGTGATAATTATAGGTTTAATATTGAATAATCACTTTCTGAGATATTTGTAACTAGCATAATTAACAGAAAGTTGTGTTATGGAAACTTTAGACTAACTCAGGAGGAGGTGTTAAGATTTCTCTATTGATAGAGGTAATCTTTTTGGCTTTTTGTAAATGCTTTATATTGTGAGATTCTGAAATCATCAAACCAAATAAGTTATGAAAAAGGTATTCATCCATCTCTTTCTCCCCTTCTTTTTCTTCAGGTTCTTGTTCGCTTCTTTGTTCTTCTTCAGTAGGTATTTCAGCTAATTCACATACATCATTAGAATTACTCATCTTAACAATTGTGGTAACTACTAAAGGCATTAGTATAACTAATGCTAATAAAACAACTTGAATTTTTCCTTTTTTCACGAGTCAAATATACTAAACACTGACAATCCATATTGCTGTAAAGCTTAATATTTAACAAGTTTTAACAAATAGAGTTTGCATAACATTAATTTAACACGGCTAACAATTAATTAATATAGTCTTAATAAGACTTTAATGATGTTTCTAATCTAGTGAGATACATTTGTTTTAAATAAAAATAAGAAGTTATGGGATTTGGATTTATAGATGCATTAAAATTAATTGGAGCTCTAGGTTTTTTCATTTTTGGAATGAAAATAATGAGTGAAGGAATTCAAAAAGCTGCTGGAAATAGTTTGAGAAGAATATTAAGTATGATGACTAAAAATCGTTATTTAGGAGTACTTACAGGCTTTCTGGTAACTTGTTTGGTTCAATCATCTTCTGCGAGTACAGTAATGGCAGTAAGTTTTGTAAATGCTGGATTACTTTCTTTAGTGGAATCAGCAGGAATAATGTTGGGAGCAAATATAGGGACAACCATTACAGGGTGGTTGGTTGCTGTTTTAGGGTTTAAAGTTAAGATAGCGGCAATGGCACTTCCTCTTTTAGCTATAGGTGTTCCGATGCTGTTTATGAAAAGAAACAAATTGAAATATATTGGTGAATTTATTGTTGGTTTTGCCATTTTGTTTTGGGGATTATCTGAGTTAAAACACGCAGTTCCAGATGTGAAAAATAATCCAGAAGTATTAAATTTTTTAGGAGCTTATGCCGATATGGGTCTTTTAAGTAACCTGTTTTTTATACTAGTAGGAGCTTTGTTAACCATTGTGGTTCAATCATCAAGTGCATCTATGGCGTTAACGCAGACCCTATGTTTTAGTGGGATTATTCCTTTTGAGGTAGCTGCAGCAATGATTTTAGGTGAAAATATCGGAACAACAATTACTGCTGAATTGGCTTCTTTAGCTGGTAATGTGCACGCCAAACGTTCTGCAAGAATACACTCTATGTTTAACATTGTTGGTGTAACCTGGATGGTGCTGTTAGTTACTTTTACACCTATATTACACTTAGTAGATTTAATAGCAACAAACATTTTACACGTTGCAAGCCCTTATACTGCTGAAGGAGCTCCAATGGGATTAGCTATTTTTCATACAGGATTTAACTTTTTAAATGTAGCCATTATGATAGGGTTTGTTCCTGTTTTGGTCAAATTAGCCACTAAGTCGGTTAAGTCCAAA
>JAJCYN010000168.1 GCA_029262915.1 Flavobacteriales bacterium | reverse complement strand
TGGAGATTTCTCTATTGATTTTGGGAATAATTACCAAACCACTGTAATTACAATAAGAGATTTGAGTGGAAAAATAATTCAATCAAAAAGGCACACTGACAGTCAATTACTAAATTTAAAATTAAAAGAACCATCCGGTGTTTATTTATTAATTGTTGAATCTGAAAATAAAAAAGTTGTAATACGATTAGTAAAAGAATAAAACGATTTGCCAACACTATGTAAAAAACATTAAAACGACTCTTTACATTAAACGTTAGAACCTTTCCATTCTTTCTTTACAGGATTAACCGTTGATATGACCTTTATTCCCGGTTAGTCACATCAAAGATACAGGAGATAATCGTGTTTCCAGAGTGGCTACAGCTCCATGTTACACCGTTAGCTCTGTTATGTTATTAATGATGAGGGGCTAATCTAATTTTTTAAAATAATAATTAGTGGAGTATTTCTTTCCAATAAACTCTAACTCATCATCTGTAAGTTTGGCCACTAAGTACTCTGAAGTACCAATAAATAATATTGAATCCTTTATTTCAAATTCTAATATTTCTTCATTTTCTTCAGCGGATGTTTCTATTTCGACAAGACCAAATTTCATAAATGAATACACAACTTTTAAACTATCGTCAAATTTTGTCCTGTCAAATTCTTTCAATGTCCAATTACCAATAATAGGTGATTCAACTACTTTAATTTCTTGCTCAAATTTGTCACTATCATTTTGAATATCACAGGATATTTGAAAAGAAAGGATTACAGCAACTAATAATAGTCTCATCCCCTAAAGATACGAAAGTTGTTGAAATTGGTTAATAATGGTTATTTCTAATATGTTTTTTCTTTCTTTCATTTGTTCTATATTGTAGGGTGCCCGTAAGTTCATATTCTTTTGATCCTGATATTAAGGAGTTTCTACCTTTTAATGAAGCAGAATTAAAACTAATTAAGAAATATAAAATTGCTTATATTATTAAGCCCATTGACGAAACCCTTAAAAATAAGTTTCATTTTAATAATAACGGGCAACTCATCTTAGAACAAGAAATATGGAGTAAAGGAAAAAAGCACGACACCATATCAAAGACCATCTACAAGTACAACAATAATGGGGATTTAATTATTAAACAATATTTGGAGAAGAGATATGAGGTTTATGATTCTATCACCTACAATGAACAAGGTAATTTATTAGCCTATTACCACCATCGTAAATTTTTACATAAAAAAAAGAAGAAGGAATATGTCGAAGTAGATTATAATCTACAGTACTTAAAATCCAATGAACAACATCGCTTTTTAATTGATAGCACTATCCATGGATACGAAGTCCTCTACAAATTAAATTCTAAGAATGAAGTTATTAGCATCGAGAGTAAAAATAGAATAGACACAATCTCGTATCAATATGGTGAGAATGGAGAATTAATAAAGTCATATTGGTATAAATTTAAGAGTCAAAAAGAGACTACATTTATTAAAGGTAGGGAAGTTGTTTACAAGGATAGTCTAATCCAATCTAAAATTAATTTTCAACGTAATGGTAAAGTATCAAGTAGTTTTAGTTATGTCTATAATCCTAAAAAGCAACTCCTTCGATTAGTTGATGATAATCCGTTTAAGCAACAGGAGTTTTACACCTATAATGAATGGGGGTTATTGCGTTCCATCGTTAGTGTTAATGACACTAAAGCCAAAATTGAGTATTTCCAATATAGCGTATATTAAATTACCACATCATTCCAAGAACTACATCTGTTATAGTATTAATGATGCGGAAGGAATTTTATTTAGTTAACTTCATAATTCTATTTAATAGGATAAGTAAAGAGACAAAAGATACCCCTCCAAAAAAGAACCCAAAGTTTTTAGCTAAATTATCAAGTGAATCTCCTTCATATGACCAAGGGGCAGATTTTAATAATAAAAATGAAAGTCCTCCGAATACAATCGTAATAATAGAAAAAACGATAATCCAAGCCTTAAGTCGTTTATTAGCCTTCCTCATCCTCTAAAAGTACTGAAAATATTAAAAGTTGAGATTATTGATGATATTAAGAAAGAGAATTCATTTAAGGAGCAACTACCATTCTCTCAGTATTCCCTTAATTCGGATTAGTTTTTCTCCATTAGAATTAAAATCTTGCATCATTACATTCTCTATATTGGTTATAGCTGTTTCTGCTCTGGTTTTATCTTTCTCCAGTTTTTCAGTGTGGTGTAGGAGATTAAAATTATGAGGAAGTCCATAATTATCTTTAAAGATAGATACCAGGACTAACCAATACAAAGCCTATATTTTTATTAAACGACTTTCTCAGTTTTATTTCTAAAAACGAATTTTCCATCAAATTGGTCGAGTAGAATTTTAGAATCTGCTTTTACTTTTCCTGAAAGAATTTCTTTAGAAAGCTCATTTAAAACATTCTTTTGCAGAACTCTTTTTACAGGTCTTGCTCCATATTGAGGGTCGTAACCTAACTCTGCAATCTTATTTACAGCTTCATCAGTAAATTCTAGTTTAACATCATTTTTGGTTAACATAGAAGCTAATCCTTTTAATTGCAGTTTTACAATTTGATGAATGTCTTCTTTCGTTAAAGGAGTAAACATAATGGTTTCATCAATTCTATTTAACAGTTCTGGTCGGATGGTTTTTTTGAGTAAACCAAACACTTCTATTTTTGTTCTTTCAATTACATTGTCTCTGTCTATTTCTCCTAAATCCTCAAAATTTTCTTGGATTAAATGAGAACCAAGATTCGAAGTCATAATGATAATGGTATTTTTAAAATTAACGACTCGCCCCTTGTTGTCTGTTAATCGTCCATCATCCAATACTTGTAACAATACATTGAAAACATCAGGGTGTGCTTTTTCAATTTCATCTAACAGAATAACTGAGTAAGGTTTTCTTCTTACAGCCTCCGTTAATTGTCCACCTTCATCATATCCAACATATCCCGGAGGAGCTCCTAATAATCTGGATACAGAGTGTTTTTCTTGGTATTCACTCATATCTATTCTGGTCATTGCATTTTCATCGTTAAACAAAAATTCACTGAGTGTTTTAGCCAATTCTGTTTTACCAACACCTGTTGTCCCTAAAAATATGAAAGAACCAATTGGCCTTTTTTCATCTTGTAATCCTGCTCTGCTTCTTCTTACTGCATCAGCTACTGCAGTTATTGCTTCCTCCTGTCCAATAACTCTTTTATGTAATTCCTCTTCTATTCGCAGTAATTTTTCTCTTTCACTTTCTATCATTTTTGATACAGGAATTCCTGTCCATTTAGAGATAACCTCTGCAATTTCTTCAGTAGTTACTTCTTCTTTAATCATTTTAGAAGTAGCTTGTATTTCTGCTAAATCGGATTTGAAATTTTCTAATCGTTCTTCAGCTTCTTTCGTTTTCCCATAACGGATTTCAGCTACTAATCCAAAGTCTCCTGCTCGTTCAGCTTGTTCAGCTTCATATTTTAGGTTCTCGAGATCTTCTTTGGCTTTCTGAATTCCTTCAACAACATCCTTTTCAGCTTGCCATTTGGCAGTTAAACTATTTTTTTCTTCGTTGAGGTTGGCTAATTCTTCTTTTATCTTACCTAATTTTTTAGTGTCTTTTTCTCTCTTAATGGCTTCACGCTCAATTTCCAACTGCATTATTTTTCGTTCAACTTCATCTAACACTTCTGGTTTAGAATTGATTTCCATACGTAATTTAGCCGAAGCTTCATCGATTAAATCAATTGCTTTGTCTGGTAAAAACCGGTCTGAGATATATCGTTGAGAAAGTTCTACTGCAGCAATTATTGCAGAATCTTTAATCTGTACTTTGTGGTGATTCTCGTACTTTTCTTTAATCCCCCT
>JAJCYN010000167.1 GCA_029262915.1 Flavobacteriales bacterium | reverse complement strand
AGTGATGATGAAGTTAGTTATTTAGAGAATGTAAGTAAAAGAATCGGAAGAAAATTAACTGATAGTGAAGTTTTTGGATTTTCTCAAGTCAACTCGGAGCATTGTCGGCACAAAATATTTAATGGAACATTTATTATTGATGGACAAGAAAAACCTTCTTCATTATTTAATTTAATTCGAAAAACATCCAACGAAAACCCAAACACCATTGTATCGGCTTATAAAGACAATGTGAGTTTTGTAAAAGGACCAATTGCTATGCAATTTGCTCCAGAAACACAAAATAAAGCAGATTTTTTCGAAACCAAAGAAATAGAAACTGTACTCTCTTTAAAGGCAGAAACACATAATTTCCCAACTACCGTTGAGCCATTTAATGGTGCAGCAACAGGTTCAGGAGGAGAAATTAGAGATAGAATGGCTGGCGGACAAGGTTCTGTTCCTATGGCAGGAACGGCAGTTTATATGACTGCTTATTCTCGGTTAGAAGAAAACAGAGAATGGGAAAAAGGAATGGCAGAAAGAGATTGGTTGTACCAAACGCCAATGGATATTTTAATTAAAGCGTCAAATGGTGCTTCAGATTTTGGAAATAAATTTGGTCAGCCCTTAATTAATGGTTCAGTGCTAACTTTTGAGCATACAGAAGAAGGAAAGAAATTCGGTTATGATAAAGTAATTATGCAGGCTGGTGGTATTGGTTATGGAAAACACGAAGATGCTTTAAAACATGTTCCTGAAAAAGGAGATAAAATTGTAGTGTTAGGAGGTGATAACTACCGAATTGGAATGGGAGGGAGTGCTGTTTCTTCTGTTGCAACAGGAGAGTTTAATAGTTCAATAGAGTTGAACGCTATTCAACGGTCTAATCCAGAAATGCAGAAAAGAGCATCTAATGCTGTTCGTGCTTTTGTAGAGTCAACCAAAAATCCTATAGTTTCTATTCACGATCACGGTGCTGGAGGGCATTTGAATTGTCTTTCTGAATTGGTAGAAGAAGTTGGAGGGACAATTAATTTAAGAAGTTTACCTGTTGGCGATCCAACATTATCAGCTAAAGAAATTATTGGAAACGAATCTCAAGAAAGAATGGGATTGGTGATAAAAGAAGAAGATGTTGCTTTGTTGCAAGAGATTTGCGAGCGTGAACGTTCTCCAATGTATGTGGTTGGAGAAATTACTATGGATCATAATTTTAAATTTGAAGACAAGGAGACTGGCGAAAACCCAATTGATCTTCAAATAGAAGATATGTTTGGAAAGCCACCAAAAACAGTAATTACAGACAATACTTTAAATACCAAATTTAAGGCTGTAGATTATGACAGCAACCAAATTGAGAATTATTTAAAACAAGTCTTACAGTTAGAAGCTGTTGCTTGTAAAGATTGGTTAACTAACAAAGTTGACCGTTCTGTAACAGGTAAAATTGCTAAACAACAAACTACTGGAGAAATTCAATTGCCTTTAAATAATTTAGGAGTTGTTGCAATAGATTACAAAGGGAAATTTGGAATAGCAACAGCTTTGGGTCACGCACCAATTAATGCGTTAATTGACCCTAAAAATGGCAGTAAAATGGCTATTGCCGAATCACTAACCAATATTGTTTGGGCTCCTTTTAAAGATAGTTTAAAATCTGTTTCCCTAAGTGCGAATTGGATGTGGCCTTGTAAAAATGAAGGAGAAGATGCTCGTTTATACGAAGCTGTTGAAGCAGTAAGTGATTTTGCTTGTAACTTAGGAATAAACATTCCTACAGGGAAAGATTCACTTTCTATGGTTCAGAAATACAAAGATGATGCAGTTTATGCCCCGGGAACAGTAATTATTTCTGCTTCAGGAGAAGTATCTGATATTAAAAAAGTGATAGAACCAACATTGGTTAATGATAAAAATTCATCATTAATATTGGTTGATTTTTCTAGATGTAAAATGGAATTGGGTGGGTCATCCTTTGCTCAAGTTGTTAATAAACTAGGTGATGCTACTCCTACAATATGTGATGATGATTATTTTGCTAAAGCATTTAATACCATTCAAAAATTAATAAATGATGGAGCTATTTTAGCAGGACATGATATTTCTGCTGGTGGTTTAATCACTACTTTATTAGAAATGAATTTTGCAAATCAAAAAGGTGGTTTAAATATTAATTTTTCTTCTTTAGAAGAAAAAGATGTAACAAAAATATTATTTAGTGAAATTGCCGCTGTTGTTATTCAAGTTAAGGATAGTGATAAAGTTGTTTCTGAATTTGGTAAAAGAGGTATTCATGCTCACATTATAGGAACACCAACTAATGGCAGGAACATCAATATTAAACATCACGGTGCTGAGTTGGATATTGATATTGATGAAATGAGAGATGTTTGGTACAAGACATCTTATTTGTTAGATCAAAAACAATCTACTGAAAAATTAGCGAAAGAACGTTTCGAAACATATAAAAATACCGTTTTAGATTATAAATTTTCATCTCCATTTACAGGAAAACTTTCCGATTATGGAGTAGAACATGGAAGGCAAAACAAAACAGGAATTAAAGCAGCTATTATTCGCGAGAAAGGAGTAAACGGAGATAGGGAAATGGCTTATTCATTATTCTTAGCTGGATTTGATGTGAAGGACATTCATATGACAGACCTAATTGCTGGAAGAGAAGACTTAAGTGATGTAAATATGATTGTTTATGTGGGTGGTTTCTCTAATTCAGATGTATTGGGTTCAGCTAAAGGTTGGGCAGGAGCTTTCTTGTACAATCCAAAAGCGAAACAAGCATTAGATAATTTTTATGCTCGGCCAGATACCTTAAGCTTGGGTGTGTGTAACGGTTGC
>JAJCYN010000166.1 GCA_029262915.1 Flavobacteriales bacterium | reverse complement strand
TGGGAGTAATTTTGAGAAGCATTTCTAAAACTACCTACTTCTGTTTGCCATAATGTAGTGATTAAATCCATATTACCTTCTGTAGGATTAATAAAATTAATGGCATTTTTCACATTACCAGCTCCTGCATGGTAGGTGTGTAAAACTAACAACCTATACCATAAATCTTCTGGATTATAGGCTATCCTCTTTTCATCTAATATTTTATTGGTTTCTGGAATGCAAATTGTTCGTATTAATTTAGCAGACGCCCAAGCAGACTTATCAAAATCTTTACGTTCATCCACATATCTATTTACTTTTAACCCTAAATTAATGGCTACTTTTTTCATTATTTGAAATGAGCCATAGGCACCAACTGGAGATTTTTGTATTTTATTTGGACTTTCAATTAATAAAATAGCCTGAGCATAAAATGGATCAACTTTATTTTGGTTAAATATTTCTATTCCATGACCTATGCTTGGTATTACTTTTTCAAAATCGTAAAAAGATTTTTTACCTGAAGTCATATAAACGTGCTCATTTTCCGGTAATCCATAATGCTTTTTCACACTATCTCTAATAGCATTTTTTCCATCATCAGTCAATTTATTCCAATCTTTTACTGAAACTCTTCTGATAATTTGGCGAGTACTTCCAATATTAATTAATGCAGAGTCATCTCCCATTGTCATCAGTGTCCTCCAGAAATTTGGCTGAACTAATGTGTCCCAGCCTTCCTTATATAATTGTTGATTTTGAACAAATTGAAAATTTAAGGAGTCGTGTAAGCCAGCAACTTCGACTACTTGATATTTTTCTGATGAAGGTTGTGCAAAAATTGCACAACCACATATTAAGAAAATAATTAGAATGTTATTTTTAATCTTCATAATCATATATCAAAGGAAACGACTATTTAACATATTTGTTACAATATAGCCTTATTTTATCAACAGTAATGTTTTAATTATTCCATATGAACTTCTTTAGTAATAATTTTAACTGATGCTGAATTAGGTTTTATAACCCTTCTTTGCTTTCTGGTATAAACCTCAATGAATTCAGCTCCAAATAACAGTATCATAGCTGAATAATAAACCCAAATCAACAACAAAACCAAAGATCCAGCTGCACCATAAGCCGTTCCAAAACTACTGTTCCCCAAATAAAATCCTATTAAATATTTACCAATAATAAATAAAAAGGTAGCTAACAGGGCTCCCTTAAAAACATCTTTCCATTTTATTTTAGCATCTGGTAATACTTTATACACAGTTACAAAAACAGAAAATACAATTATAATAAAACTTATCTGTTCCAATACATAGATTAAAGAGGTGCTTTTTTTACCAAAAAAATCAATCAAAACTTCATTAAAAATTACAACAATAGTATCTATCGACAATGAGACCAACATTAAAAAACCTATAGTTACAATCATTGCTATAGAAACCAACCTATTAAAAATAAATTTTAATGCAATTCTTTTAGGTTTAGGCCTCAATCCCCATATTACATTTATACCATCTTGTATTGAAGCAAAAACTGATGTTGAACCATACAGCAAAGTTGAAATTGCAATAATTAAGGCTAAATAGCTAAACTCAGCATTTTCCAAATTTTCAATAATATTCTGAATTTGAATTGCACTTGACTCCCCTACTAAGGTGTTAATTTGATTATACAACTCTCCTTTAACCATTTGTTCTCCAAATACTGGTCCAGCAATAAGAATAACACCTATTAATATTCCCGGTAAAGAAAATATGGTAAAAAAAGCTATGGAACCACTGTAATTTAAAGAATTATCTACTACAAATTTTGTAATTAGCTCCCATATAAATTGAAACATTTTTTTTATACTACTTAACATTTTACAAAGTTAAGCCTGTGAAAAAAAAGAAAATAGAACATTTATCAGTTTTGTTAAAAAACAATTAAGGCTAATCTCTTTTTACCAATGTACAATAAGCATCATCTAAAGCTAAGTAACCTTGATCGTAACAGAAATAATAAACAGTTCCAATTTTTGTAGTATAGGTGCTGGTAAAGAAATTAAAATCAAATCCTTTAGCATCTAACCGTTGTTTTGATACCCTACATTTACCATTTGGATTTAACTCTTCTAAAATCCGCCAATTTTTTCGCAAACGGTTATTGGTATTTCTTATTAAATTTTTACTGTCTTTATTTACTTTATTGTTGTGAGCGTTTCTACAATAATCTGAGCAAAACTTTTTATCCACCCTACCTACAAAGGGTTCATTACATTCTAAACATTTTGGTTTTTCCATGGGGTAAATATACAAAATATTCGTTTACAAACGACTACAAATGATTACAAGCGACATTAAACGAAAGCAAGCATTTAATAACCGGTTAAGTTTTGGGGGTTGTCTTTACTTTGCATCATCAAATCTGAACGAATCAGGTTTACCAAATAAACTTTTATAAACCATTAAAAATTACATTATGAACAATTTAAGAAACAAAGTACAGTTAATCGGAAACTTAGGTATGAACCCAGAAATTAAAAATTTAGATTCTGGAAAAAAATTAGCAAAATTCTCTATTGCTACAAACGAATCATATACAAATGCGAAAGGAGAGAAAATAGAAGACACACAATGGCACAATTTAATTGCCTGGGGGAAAACCGCAGATATAATTGAAAAGTATTTAAAGAAAGGAAACGAGGTTGCTGTAGAGGGCAAGTTAATTAACCGAAACTATGATGACAAAGATGGTAACAAACGCTACATTACAGAAATTTTAGTAAATGAGTTGTTAATGCTAGGTAGCAAAAAATAAATTCCCTAATAGCAAAAAAGCCTTGACATTATATGCCAGGGCTTTTTTTATAAATAATATCTAAATTATTTTACTGTGTCAGCTAATGCTTTTCCAGCTTTAAATTTAGCTACTTTT
>JAJCYN010000165.1 GCA_029262915.1 Flavobacteriales bacterium | reverse complement strand
AAAATGGCGTAAAAGTGCAACCATGAGCAATCGTTGGCGATTGGTAAATGGAGAAAAAATAACTTCGTTTAATACAATAGGGTTTAACCCTTATTTTATTGAATCTGACGGAATATTAGGTGAGTTATTAAGGTCTGAATTAGTGCCTACTAAAGATGAAATTGAGCAAGTCTATTTTTATGCAGCAGGTTGTGCAACACAAGATCACAGAGATACTATTCAAAACCCATTAACAGCTTTTTTTAGTAATGCCAAAGTAGAAGTGCAACACGATATGTTAGCTGCTGCTAGAGCCACTTGCGGAAATGAAAAAGGAATGGTTGCCATATTAGGTACGGGCTCAAACTCTTGTTTATTTAACGGAAAAGAGATAGCTGAAAATGTAAGAGCATTGGCGTTTATTTTGGGCGATTATGGAAGTGGAGCAGACATAGGGAAAACTTTTATTAAAGCTTTTTTAGGGAAAGAGTTGCCATTAGAAATAGAAACAGCTTTTAAAAAAGAGTATCACTTAACTACTGATTTGATTTTGGAAGCTGTTTACAAAAAGGAACATCCAAACCGATTTTTAGCTAGTTTTAGTTTGTTTGTATATAAATATATTGATAATCCTATTATACTTAAAATGGTAGGGCAACGATTTGAATTATTCTTTGAAAAGAATATTTGTAAATATTCTGATTATCAAAATAACATTTTACACTTAGTTGGATCTATTGCTTTTATATACCAAGATATCTTTAAGAAAACAGCAGAAAAATATAATGTTAAAATAGGCAAAGTTATTAAGCAGCCTATTGAGGAATTAGTGAAATATCACATTTAATCCTTTGGTTTAAACCAATCGCCATTACAACGCATTACTTGCTCAATAATGTCTCTTACACAACCATCACCACCATTTTTATCAGAAATATAATCGGCAATTTCTTTAATTTCTACAGCAGCATTTTTTGGACAGGTAGCCACTCCACATGCTGCCATTGGATAATAATCAGGAATATCATCACCCATATAAAGTACATTTTCTGAAGTAATGTTTTTGTCGTTGAAATAATTGTGTAGTACTTCAATTTTATCTTGAACACCTAAAAAAACATCAGTAATTCCTAAGTATTTAAAACGATGCATTACTGATTGAGAATTTCCTCCAGAAATAACAGCAACGTTATAACCTTTTTTTAAAGCCATTGTAATCGCTATACCATCTCTCGTGTTCATTGTCCTAAGCTGATCTCCATTTTCAGTGACTTGTATACTTCCATCAGAAAGTACACCATCAATATCAAATACAAATGAGTTTATTTTTGGTAAGCGTTCTTTAAAATTTGCCATCAGTTACTTTTAATAATATTCTCAGTTATTATTTTATAAATATCTTGATAATCCTTAGCATTTGCTAATAGTTCGATGTGATTTTTTATCACAGCCTCATCTTTCCGTTTCGCGGGACCTGTTTGTATTGACTTTGGAGAGTTACTTTTAATCTTTCTGGCAGTTTCTATAATAAGCGGCTTTAGAATGCTAAAATCAATGTTGTTTTGATTTAGAATATCTTCAGAAATTGTGTACATATAATTACTAAAGTTACAAGCAAACACAGCAGCTAAGTGTATTTTTTTTCGCTGCTCTGAATTGATTCTATGGACACTTTTGGACAATGATTTTCCTAATTCTAACAGAAGATGTTCTGCATGAGCGTTATTTGCTTCAACGCAAAAAGGAACTTCATCCATATTAATTGCCACTTCCTTAGAAAATGTTTGTAATGGATAGAGAATTCCATGATTAATAAATTGACCTAATAAATCCATATCAACACTACCAGAAGTATGTGCTATTATTTTATCAGTTAAGTTAAATTGCTTGATAATATTCTCAATAAAGCCATCCTTAATGCAGATAAGGTAGGCATCACTTTTGTCATTTAGCTGCTTAATATTATCAGTAGCTGTAGCATTTAGTTTTAAAGCCAATAAAGAAGCATTATTAATAGACTTGCTATATACTTCATTGATTGTAAAACCTTTATTTAATAAGGCTCTTCCTAAATGTGTTGCTACATTTCCTGAACCTATTAATGTTATCGTTTGCAGTGTTGCCAAATAAACTTTTTTAATCTTTTTTACTGTGTAAAAATAGTTATTTTTGTTTGCACTATTTTATGCTGAAATCTATCCAAAATATTCTTTTTTCAACAAAGCTAACAGCTTTCTTATTAGTAGTTTTTGGTGTTGCTATAGGTTGGGCAACTTTTATTGAAAATGATTATGGAACACCAGCTTCTAAAGCATTAGTTTTTAACACCAAGTGGTTTGAGTTAATTCTATTCTTATTGGTTATTAATTTAGTAGGAAACGTATTCAAATACAAATTGTTAAGGTGGGAGAAAGCTGCAACGCTAATGTTTCATTTGGCTTTCATTATTATAATTATTGGAGCAGGGATTACACGTTACATTAGTTATGAAGGGTCTATGCAGATAAGAGAGGGAGAAATGAGCAATACCATAGTTTCTTCAGAAACGTATTTGCAATTTAAAGTGGATGATAAAGTTGATCAGCTTACATTCGAAAAAAAAATGTACTTAAACCCTAGGTATAATAAGAAGTTTTCTCATGAATTTGAATTTGAAGGAAAACAGATAGAAATAGCCTACAAAGATTTTATCCAAAATTCGATAGATACTGTTGTTGGGGTAGAAAATGGAAAAAACATTATAGAGATTGTAACTGTTGGAAAAGGTGGTAGGGTTTCTCGATTTATTGAAGATGGTCAGACTAAGTTTTTTGGAAATTTTCCAATAGCGTTTAATAATACAGAACATCATCAAGCTATTCAATTAACTAATACCGATAGTGGAATTTACATTTATTCCCCTTATGATATTAGGTATATGAGTATGGACGACCAAAGTACGGGTACGTTACAAAAAGATACCATTCACCAATTTAAAAATAGAAGATTATATTCGATAGATAATGTACAAATGGTTTTTAAAGAACTCCACAAAAGTGCTGAGATAAGAAAAATTAGCGTTGCAAAGGATGTGGCTAGAGGTGAGGATGCTTTAGTAGTAAATGTAACGTGCAATGATAAAACGAAAGAAGTTACTCTTTTTGGAGGAAAAGGATACACTTCGAATAGTACTATTTTTCAATTAGAAGAGTTGAATTTTTCGCTAACGTATGGATCTAAAATATATACGACTCCTTTTAGTATTCGTTTGAATGATTTTATTTTAGAACGCTATCCCGGTGCTACAGGCCCTAGGAGTCCTTCTTCTTACGCCAGTGAAGTTACATTGCTGGACAATCGAAATGGAGGAGTAGAGTTCGATCAAAGAATTTATATGAATAACATTTTAGATTATGGTGGTTACCGGTTTTTCCAATCTTCTTATGATCAAGATGAACTCGGAACGGTACTTTCTGTAAATTATGATTATTGGGGAACCTTAGTTACTTATATTGGCTATTTTTTCTTGTTCTTAGGAATGATATTGGTTTTAGTAGTTAAAAAATCTCGGTTTAGGGGGATTCAAAAAAGCATTAAAAAACTCAAATCAAAACGAAATGTAGTAACAGGATTATTGATTGGGTTGTTCACATTATCATCAATTAATGCCATAGCTATTGATACAAAAACAAAAAAAGCAAAAGATTATGTGGAAATTGATAAAGACCATGCAGCTAAATTTAGCCAACTTGTAATTCAAGATGCGGGAGGGAGATTGAAGCCTGTCCATACTTTTGCTTCAGAAGTAATTCGAAAAATCACACATAAGGATAAATTCCAAGGGTTAAATACTTCTCAGGTGCTTTTAGGAATGCTTTACAATAGGCATTATTGGCAAAATCAGCCAATGATTTACGTAAGCCGTAAAAACAAAAAGTTACAAGAGCGATTAAAAGCTAAAGACAATTATGTGGCATTCAAAGATTTTTTTGATAAAGATTTCAACTACATTATAGAAGATGAAGTAAGAGAGGCCATTAGAAAAAAACCAGCAGAACGCTCTAATTATGATAAAGATATAATAAAAGTAGATGAGCGAGCTAACATTTGTAATATGGTTTACCAAGGAAGCATGTTAAGGCTGTTCCCTAAAAAGAATGATGAAAATAATACATGGTATTCCACTTCCGATTACCAACAATTTGAAGAGCAAGATTCCATTTTTGTGAAAGTAATTTTATCAGAATATTTTAGATCAATTAATGAATCATTTAATAAAAAAGGTTGGAGTATTGCCGACAGTACTTTAACCTATATTTCAGATTATCAACAAAAATTTGGAGTAGCGATCTACCCCGAACAATCAAAAATTAATATGGAAATAAAATACAACGAAATAGATATTTTTAAGAAGCTATTCAAGTACTATCCTTTAGTAGGGTTGTTAATGTTGTTTTTCTTGTTTTCAGATGTGTTTAAAGCAAAAAAATGGAAAAAGAAAACGGTTAATGTCTTAGGGGCATTTTTAGCAGTCCTATTTTTATTGCATACAGTTGGATTAATTGCTAGATGGTATATTTCTGGCCATGCACCTTGGAGTAATGGTTATGAATCTATGTTGTTTATCGCTTGGGTTACCTTACTTGCAGGTTTTATTTTTTCTAAGAACAATAAAATGTCATTGGCTGCAACAGCAATTTTGGCGTGTCTTATTTTATTTGTTGCCAATCTAAATTGGTTAGATCCCGAAATTACTAATTTAGTTCCTGT
>JAJCYN010000164.1 GCA_029262915.1 Flavobacteriales bacterium | reverse complement strand
TATTGTGCCAATGGCAGGAAGAGGTTCTCGATTAAGACCTCATACATTAACAATTCCTAAGCCTTTAGTTCCAGTTGCGGGTAAGCCAATTGTTCAACGATTAGTTGAGGATATTACTGAAGTTTGTGGTGAAACAGTTGATGAAATTGCTTTTATTATTGGTGATTTTGGTGAGCAGGTTGAAAAAGATTTAGTAACTGTTGCAGAAGGATTAGGTGCGAAAGGGAGTATTTACTACCAAGAAGAAGCATTGGGAACAGCTCACGCTATTCTATGTGCTAAAGATAGTTTGGATGGTAATGTGGTGGTTGCCTTTGCAGATACGTTATTTAGAGCCGATTTTACCTTAGATACTAATGCAGAAGGAATTATATGGGTAAATCAAATTGATGACCCAAGTGCATTTGGTGTGGTACAATTGAATGAAGACAACATCATTACCGATTTTGTAGAGAAACCTACTGAATTTGTTTCAGATCTAGCTATCATTGGAATTTATTATTTTAAAGATGGAGCTTACCTTAAAGATGAATTACAGTACTTAATTGATAATAATATTACCGATAAAGGAGAATTTCAAATAACAGATGCTTTAGAGAACATGAAAAAGAAAGGCACAAAATTTGCTCCGGGAAAGGTAAATGAATGGCTAGATTGTGGTAATTATAAGGCTACTGTTTATACGAACCAACGTGTTTTGGAGTTTATTAAGAAAGAAGATATTGTTGATAGTTCATTAAACATGGAAGAGTCTATAATTATTAAACCTTGTTTTATAGGCAAGAATGTAGAAATAAAAAGTTCAATTATTGGTCCTCATGTTTCAATTGGCGACAATTCGATTATTAAAAATTCGATTATTAAAAATTCGATTATTCAGACCAATACAATTATTAGATCTTCCAACTTTAAGAACTCTATGATTGGAAATAACGTAAAAGTTAAAGGAAAAGTTAAAGAATATAGTATTGGGGATTATAATGAAATAGATTAAAATTGACAAAGATTAAAATTTACATATTAGCAATTTTTATTGGTGTTTTTGTTGGATGTTCTCAATCCGAGCAAGTAGGTGATTTATCACAAAAAGAAAAAACACATAATAAAGAGTTGGTTGATTTACCTGAGAAGGAACAGATTAAATTTAAATTTTTATTCCATAATGCTAATAAAGAAAGAATTTTAGGAAACTATCAATTGGCTGCTAATTTGTTCTTACAGTGTACGCACATAGCACCAAAAGAAGCTGCAGCATATTATGAATTAGCTCATCTTTTCGAAAGTTCTAAAGAAAAAAAACTAGCAATAGAATATTCCGAAAAAGCAGTAAAACTAGCTCCTGATAATTATTGGTATAGAGTATTATATGCACACTCTTTGCAGAGAAGCGGAAATTCTTTAGCTGCTATAAAACAATATGAAATTTTAATTGAAAAAAATGGAGGTGATGTTGACTTGTTTTTCGATTTAGCAGGAATGCAACTTTATGCTGGAAAATATAAAGAATCAATAGAAACGTTTAATTTAATTGAACAACAAATTGGTATCACAGAAGAAATTTCTGTCCAAAAAGAAAAAATTTATATTAAACTTGGAGATATTGATAAGGCAGCAAATGAAATTCAAAAATTGATTGATGAATACCCAGATGATCTAAAATATCAGGTGCTTTTGGCAGATTTATATTTGGCGAATGATTTACAGGACAAAGCATTTAAAGTTTATCAAGAAATTTTAGAAAAAGATTCTCAAAACCCTTATGCTAATTTATCATTATACGACTATTACAAAAATAAAGGAGAAGAAAATAAAGCGTCAGAAGCAATAAAAAAAGCTTTTGCAAGCCCAGATTTGGATGTAGATACAAAAGTGAAAATTTTACTTTCTTATTATTCTGCTACAGAGCGTAGATTAAAGAAAGAAGCACTAGAATTAAATAAAATAGTAATTAAAACTCACCCTAAAGAAGCAAAAGCTTACACCATTTACGCAGATTTTTTATACCGAGATAAAAAACTAGAAAGTGCAAAAGAAAATTATTTAAAAGCTTTAGAGTTCGATAATTCTAAACTTCCTATATGGAATCAATTGATTTTTATAGAATCAGAATTACAAGATAACGTATCTCTTTTACGTGATAGTAAGGCAGCGATAGAATTGTTTCCTAATCAACCTTTGTTTTATTTCTTTTATGGAGCAACCAATTTGCAGAAAAAAGAGTTTGAAGAAGCCGTTGAGTACTTAAACATTGGGAAAGATTATGTGATTGAAAACCCTCCGTTATTAGCTCAGTTTTATGCTAATTTAGGTGATGGGTATAATGGCTTAAAACAATATGAAAAATCGGATGAAGCTTATGAAGAAGCACTCAAAATTGAACCAAAAAACATTTATGTATTAAATAACTATGGTTATTACCTGTCATTAAGAGAAGAAAAGCTGGAAAGGGCTGAGGAGCTTTCTGCTTTGTGTAATGAAATAGAACCTGATCAATCCAATTATCAAGATACCTACGCTTGGATTTTATATAAGCAAGGAAAATTTGTTCAGGCTAAGGAATGGTTAGAAAAAGCATTAGAGAATGGCGGTAAAAAAAATGCAGTGATTCTGGAACATTTAGGGGATGTTTATTCTCAATTACATAACATAAAAAAAGCATTAGAATATTGGAACAAAGCGAAGGAGATTGAAGATGGAGACACTACAGAATTTTTAGATAAAAAAATAGCTGATAAGAAGCTGTATGAGTAGAATTAAGGCTGAATATTGGCTACCTCTTTTTTTTCTTGGAATTTTTCTCTTTTCTTGCAAAGTCCAAGAAAAAGAAAATGTTAAAGTAAAAATTAAAGTTAAACCTCGCTCCCCAAAGTTTCTAGTTAAAAAACTCAAAGAAAAAGAATTTCGTTTCAATACCATTTCGGCTAAAGCAGCCATAGTTTTTGACGAGGAAACAAAAAAAACATCTTTTAAAACACACCTTAGAATAAGAAAAGACAGTGCCATTTGGATGTCAATTACTCCTTTATTGGGAATTGAAATGGCCAGAGTTTTAATTACAAAAGATACCGTTAAGTTTATAAACAGAATGGATAAAGAATATTTTATTGGGGACTTTAATTACCTCAATAAAATATTTGGAACAGATTTAGAT
>JAJCYN010000163.1 GCA_029262915.1 Flavobacteriales bacterium | reverse complement strand
GTTGGTGGAAGTGTGTTTTATCTTTTTGATTATTTAGAGCGTGCATTTTTATATTCTTCTGTATATTCTTCTGCTATGGCTTTATTTCCGCAAAACAATTGGGTTGCACTTAGTGTATTTATCCTGTCGATTATCTCTATTCCATTTGTAAATAAAGGGAAAAAGATAACACCTTATTTTCTTCTTATAATCCCATTGTATTTGATGTGGAAACATGCTATGATTAGAGAAACTATTATTTATTATATTCAATTGTTAGATTTTATAATTTTATTTTGGGGAATAATTCTAATAACAGCTCCTTCATTTTCTAAAAAGCTATACTATGTAATTCCATTGTTTGGTATTATTGCTTTATATGTTAATGCTAAGACACTTGATAATGAATTTTCTTTTAGCAAAAATATAAGTGGAATTAGTAATTTAAAACCCATATTGTTTTCGTTCAACAGTCATGTTGAGAGGTTTTATAAAAGTTCATTAACTAATGTTTCTGTTAATGAAGTAACCCAAGAAGTAAGAAAAGAAATTAGTGACAAGACGATAGATATATATCCCTGGGATTTTTCATATATTCCAGCAAATGAGTTTAATTGGAAACCTCGAAGAACATTTCAATCAATTGGTTTTTCGGGGCGGATTGATAAAGTGAATTCACAAAGTTTTACTAGAGAAAATGGTCCTGAATTCCTTTTATTTCAGACAAAAAAGGACACTTTTGGTGGAGATTTTGGGTCAATTGATTATCGCTTATTATTGAATGTTGAACCATTAACTAGCACACAGCTATATAAAAATTACAATATTTTTCGAGTAAATAAAAAATATACGTTGTTTAAGAAAAACAAGAAAGACAATTTTAAACAATCATCAATTTTATCAGAAATTAAAATTAACTGGGAGGAGTGGCTTGGTACCCCTCAAGTAATAGATGGGATATTAAAGGCTAGAGTTTTTATAGAGCGAAATTTATCGGGAGAATTGATTCAGTTTTTCTATAAAGATGCAGGGTACTATATTGATTATCAATTAATGTCTGGAAAAACCGTTACTTATAGATTTATTCCTTCAGTTGCTGAAAATGGAGTGTGGATTAATCCAATGGTGATATCTTTCAAAAAAGAAATCCCTTATGAACAGGTTGTTAAAATTAGGTTCCGGACGAACTCTAAATTTAGGGTTAAAGATAAAATTAATGTACAATGGGAATTTTATGAAAAAAGAAACTTAAAAGAGGTTTCGCTTTTTCATTATGAGAATTAAAATATTAAACAAACAAAGCTCAATGAGTAAGAAATTACTGAGCTTTGTTTATTAGTGACTCCGGCAGGATTCAAACCTGCAACCCTCAGAGCCGAAATCTGATATTCTATTCAGTTGAACTACGGAGCCTTAATTTTCCGTAAATATATCATATTTTTACACAATATAATTTTGCATCTTTAGTTAAATAGTTGCGTTATCCATATGTTGAATAAATTTTTAATCATATTACTAGTAATTCCGTTTAAGGTGTTGATCGCTCAGGATATTCCAATAGGAAATTGGCGGGACCATTTGCCGTACTCTGATGCTATTTCAGTGAGTTATGGTAATAATGTGGTTTATTGTGCCACTAACTCTGCTGTTTTTATGTATGATAAGACAGATATGAGTATTGAGCGGCTGAATTTAGTAAATGGGTTGTCTGATATTGGTCTAAGTAAAATTAAATTTAATAGCTACAACAATAAAATAATAATAGGTTATACTAATGGGAACATTGATGTTCTTGATGAAAATAAGAACATAACAAACCTCTCTTTTATTAAAAATAGTAATATAGTTGGAAGCAAGTCTATAAATCATATATACCTTCAAGGAAAACTAGCCTATCTTTCTACAGGTTTTGGAATAGTGATTATGGATACAGATAAACTGGAAATAGTTGATACTTATCTATTTGGGCCTTTAGGTAGCTTTATGGTAACTAATGGGGTAACGATGGATAGTTTATATATTTATGCAGCAACAACCCAAGGGGTCTATTTTGCAAATAAAAATAATTTTAATTTATTTGATTTTAATGTCTGGTCATTGTTACCTGACCTCGGAACATTAGATTACAGTAATATAGTAACACATTCTGGGTTTGTGTTTGCATCATCCGAAAGCACTGTTTGGAACGGAGATACTGTTTTTTATAATGCTTCAGGAGTTTGGCAAAAATTTCTCCCAAATGGATTTAATATCAAGAACTTAAATGAATCACAAAATAATTTACTAATAGCATATGATAATGCAGTTGAAAAGTATGATTTTTCATTAATTAAGACAGCTACCATTACAACGTATAAAGGATTGTTTAATGTAAAACCATATGAAGTGATAGTAGATAATGAAGATTTTATGTTAATTGCTGAGGAATCTCATGGAATAATTAGAACTAGAGATAATTGGAATGGTGAAGTTATTACCCCTAATGGGCCCTCTTCTTCAAGGGTATTTGAAATGGATTTTTTTGAAAATGAATTATGGGTAGTGTCTGGAGCGTATGACCCTGTGTCTTATGAACCAATTAACGTTAGTAAAAATTTAATGAATCATAAGGCTGGTGATTTGTGGGACAATATTGATGAAAACGTTTTTAATGCTAATGGAACTAATGCTAGAGACGCAGTATCTGTTGCAATAAATCCAAACAATACAGCTCAGGTTTTTATGGGAACTTGGGATAATGGGTTATTTGAACTTAATAATGGGTTAGTGTCTAATATATTTATTGCTCAAAACTCCGTATTAGATAGTACTTTTTTTGGATCAACAAAAATTGGAGCATTAGCATATGATGATAATAATAATTTGTGGATTTCAAATTCCTTTACCAATAACCAGTTAGCAGTTAAAACCCTAAACAATGATTGGTACAGCTTTGGTTTTGTAGGAGGAATAAGTTCTAGTAATGTTTTTACGGATCTAATAATTGATCAAAATAATTACAAATGGATGATTGAACCAAGAGCTAAAAGTGTTTTAGTCTTTGATGATAACAATACAATTAGTGATAAAAATGATGATCGTGCTGTAGTAAACGCTAATATTCCTGGAACCAATCTATATAGTATTGCTGAGGATCAGGATGGAGAAATGTGGTTAGGGACTGATGAAGGAGTTGCTGTTTTTTATAATTCTTCGGCAATTTTTGATGAAAATATTACAGCAGAACAAATTTTCATTCAACAAGATGGACAAACACAAATATTACTTGGAACAGAAATTGTTACAACAATTACTGTTGATGGAGCCAATCGTAAATGGTTAGGAACACAAAACTCTGGAGTCTTTTTAATGAGTGAAGATGGAACAGAGCAAATAGAACACTTTACTACTGAAAATAGTCCTTTGTTTTCCAATAACATTTTTGATGTTGTTATTAACCCAAAAACAGGCGAGGTATTTTTTGGAACTGAGAAAGGAATCGTCTCTTACAAAGGAACGGCAACTGATGCAACTGATGATTTTAACAATATATTTGTTTATCCAAATCCAGTAAAACCTGATTTTAATGGTACAATTGCGATAAGAGGATTAGTTAAAGATACCGATGTGAGAATAACTGATATAAGTGGGAATATTGTTTTCCAAACAACTTCACTAGGTGGCCAAGCAATATGGGATGGCAAAGATTTTAATGGTAATAAGGTGCAAACAGGAGTTTATATGGTTTTTAATGGTAGCCCTGACGGAAACCTAAAAGCTGCCGCAAAAATCCTCTTTATCCACTAATGCTTCACACCACGAAAGGTATTGTTCTTCATCATTTTAAATACGCAGACAACAGTGTAATTGCTAAAGTGTTTACAGAGAAATATGGCTTACAATCCTATATTTTAAATGGAGTAAGAAACAAAAAGGCAAAAAATAAAGCAGTTTATCTTCAGCCACTTTCTCTTGTAGAAATTAATGGTTTTTATAAGGAAAAAAAAGGACTGCAACGCGTTAAAAATATTCAGTTAGATATTCCTTTTAATTCGATTCCTTTCAATATCAATAAATCGTCTATTGCCTTTTTTCTTTCAGAAATACTTTATAAATCAATTAAAGAAGAGGAATCGAATAATTTATTATTCGAATTTCTATATGGTGCTATTCAAGTCTTAGATCTAGAAGAAGATCATTATATTAATTTTCATTTATTATTTTTAGCTCACTTTACTAAGCACTTGGGGTTTTATCCGCAGGCTAGTAATATTGACGAAAACGCTAATTTCTACTTCGATTTACAAGAAGGTTATTTTACGAGTTTACAACCTCATCATAACGCATTTGTAGAACCTCCTATTTCAATTCTTTTTTATAGTGTTCTTGGTACAAACTTTGATGCAATGGAAAACTTAGTAATAAGCACTAAACAACGAAAAATGCTTTTAAATACCTTTTTAGATTATTATAGTTTACATTTAAGTAATTTCGACAACTTAAAAACTTTAGAGATCTTAGAAGAAGTTCTAAACTAATGAATCTTTCAAACAATATTTACGTAAAAAACAGATTGAGAACAATAACCTTTTTGTTCTTTTTTTTATTCTCTTTTTCTTTTTTTGCTCAAAAAATCAATGTTCAAAATAAAGCAAGTAAAAAAGGAATTAGTGAGGTATTTGTTTATAATAAAAATCAATCCATCACTGCTGTTTCAGATTCCTCTGGAGTTGTTGACATTTCTAATTTTTCGAAAAGAGATACCCTAATTTTTACGCATCAAGGGTATACTACTTTTATGATTCCAAAACTGAATATTGGAAATGTAATTTATCTTAAGGAGCAGACAATAAATATTCCTCAATTTGAAATAATTGCTGAACAAGAAAAAGATAAGGCACTGGAGGTTACTTCAAAAATTGATCATATTGATGCAAAAACGGTTCATTTTAATAACCCACAAACTAGTGCAGATATGTTAGAATTAAGTGGTGGTGTTTACATTCAAAAAAGCCAGATGGGAGGTGGAAGTCCTATAATTAGAGGTTTTGAAGCCAATCGTGTTTTATTAGTAATTGATGGTGTGCGATTAAATAATGCGATATATAGGAGTGGTCATTTGCAAAATGCAATCACCATTGATAATGCGATTATCGAAAAAACAAGTATCATTTATGGATCAAACTCTGTTATTTATGGAAGTGATGCTATTGGTGGTGTTGTACATTATGAAACTAAAATGCCTAAATTTAAAAAAAAGAATGATACTATAAATAATAATAGTGCCAATGCTTATGCGAGGTATGCAACCTCAAACCAAGAAAAAACGGTACACTTTGATTTTAATTTAGGAGCTAAAAAAATTGCGGCCATAACTAGTGTTACTTTTAGTGATTTTGAAGATTTAACCATAGGAAATGTTACGAATTCAGATTACCCCGGTTTTGGAATTATAAAAGACTACGCTGGTAGGATAAACGGGAAGGATACTATGATTAGAAAAGATGACTTTACGAAGCAGATAGGAACAGGATATAATCAAACGGATATTCTCGAAAAAATCAGCTTTAAGATATCTAACAATTTTTTATTGACATTAAATACTCAATATTCTACTTCATCAGATGTCCCTAGATATGACCAATTAACAGATTTTCAGGCCAATGGAGATTTAAAATGGGCAGAATGGAATTATGGTCCACAAAATAGGTTTTTAGGTTCGCTTTCAGCTAAAATAAAAACAGAAAACAAATGGTTTAGTAAAGTAGAAATTCTTGCACATTATCAAAAAATTGATGAAGACAGAATTACCAGAAAATTCGGAACCGACATAAGAACCACGAGAGAAGAGGATGTAAATGTCTATGGAATTAATGTTGATTTTATAAAAGACAACCATAATAAATCTCAATGGTACTACGGTGTTGAAGCGATTCATAATGATGTAAAATCAACCGCTTTTTTTGAAAACATTGTTACTTCTGAGCAATTTGTTGCCTCTACTCGCTATCCAGATGATGGTAGTACCCTTTCAAGTACAGGAGCTTATGTTACTTTTAAAAATAATTTTGTCAAAAAAGCTACTTATAGTTTAGGGGCAAGATATAGCTATTCAATATTAGCTGCATCTTTTTCTGATACTACGTTTATTAAACTCCCTTTTTCTGAAATAAATAATAACAATGGAGCTTTAACAGGAAATGCTGGCTTTGTATTTCATCCCAATAAAAAATGGAACATTCAATTAGCAGTTTCTACGGCATACAGAAACCCAAATGTTGATGATGTAGGAAAAGTTTTTGCAAAAAATGATTTTGTTATGGTTCCTAATGACCAGCTAAAATCAGAGTATGCCTATAATGGGGAACTTGGAATTACTAGGTCTTTCGGAAATGAAGATTTAATTGTGAATGTTGTTGGTTTTTACACCATTCTACAAGATGCAATTGTTCGAGATTTTTATACTTTAAATGGGGTGGACTCGCTTGTTTATGATGGAGATTTATTGAGAATACAAACAAATGTAAATGCTAATGAAGCTGTTGTTTATGGAACGTCTTTTAACCTCCAGGCTAAACTGAGCAAAGAGTTTAGTGTTAAAACTACATTTAACTATACGGTTGGAACAAATACTACATTAGATGTTCCCTTGGCACATATTCCACCATTTTATGGTAGAACGGATTTGATTGTACATTCAGATCCATTAACATTAGCCGTTTATGCTAAATATCAGGGTTGGAAATGGATTTCTGATTACTCTCCTTTCGGTGAGGATAATGAAAATAAAGCCACACTAAAAGGAACTCCAGCATGGCAAACATTTAATATTAGAGCAGAAATGAAATTGAGTAAATCATTCTCTATTCAAGCAGCATTAGAAAATATGTTGAATGTTCATTATCGTCCTTTCGCATCTGGAGTTAGTGGCTCAGGAAGAAATTTCATTTTTACTTTTAGAGCAGATATTTAAACACTTAGTTTTCAACACCTTTTTTTAAGAACTATTCTTATAGAATTACCGCTTCAAACAACAATAATATATATTTGTTTAAGATTTAAAAATTAGTGAATGGATTATAACAATATTTTAGTTGAAACTGAAGAAGATATTGCAGTTTTAACCATTAACAGACCCAACCAATTAAACGCACTTAATTCAGAAACTATCGCAGAATTAGGGAATGCGTTTAAAAATTTGGAAGCAGATAACAGTATAAAAGCAATAATTATTACTGGATCTGGAGAAAAAGCATTTGTAGCTGGAGCTGATATAAAAGAGTTTTATCAATTTGATGTAGATCAGGGTGCAGCATTAAGTGCAAAAGGACATCAAGCTTTATTTGATTTAGTAGAAAACTTAGACACTCCTGTAATAGGAGCTGTTAATGGATTTGCATTAGGTGGTGGGTTAGAATTAGCAATGAGTTGTCATTTTAGATTAGCTTCTGACAATGCAAAATTGGGGTTACCTGAAGTCACTTTAGGAGTAATTCCAGGCTATGGAGGGACACAACGTTTGGCTCAATTAGTTGGTAAAGGTAGAGCAATGGAAATGATAATGACTGCTAAAATGATCTCAGCAAATGATGCATTAAACTATGGGCTAGTTAATCAAGTTACTTCTCAAGAAGAATTGATAGAGGAGTGTAAAAAAATAGCGTTAAAGATTGTTAAAAATTCACCTGTAGCTATTGCTGCTGCAATAAGAGCTGTAAATGCTGGTTATACAGATGGAATTAACGGGTTCGAAACTGAAATTGAAGAGTTTGGAAAGTGTTTCGGAACAGAAGATTTTAAAGAAGGGACTACTGCATTTATTGAAAAAAGAAAAGCAGAATTTCCAGGTAAATAACTAAAACCTTTTTTTTGTCAAACCCATTAAAAAAATTAGCAGGACAAACAGCTATTTATGGACTTACTAGTATTGTTGGTAGGTTATTAAATTGGTTCTTAGTCCCCGTTTATTTGGCTCCAG
>JAJCYN010000162.1 GCA_029262915.1 Flavobacteriales bacterium | reverse complement strand
TCAAACAAAAAGTGGATCGAATCTGGATAAATATCTTTGATTTCTATTTGCTCACCTAATTGATTAGAGATATATGAATAAAATGAGGTTGAGGCTAGTGTATTACTTTGTAATTGATTATTAAATCCTTTAAGTTTAGATAAATCAATATTTACAGTTGAACTTTTTAAACGCGACTTATATGCCATTAAATCAAATCCTAATCCTTTTATTTTGATATTTAGTTGATTTGGTAATTCATTCAATACAATTTTATTTGTAGGTTGATTTACATAATTAACATTAAATACAGCTTCGGTGGTAAAATTTTTACTCAACGCATTTAACAACCAAAAAAAAATGGATAAAGTCAAACAGAATAAAAAAACATAAAGCTTCCTATTAGAGGAAGCTTTATGAACTATTTTTTGAATTGTATTTAGATGCTTAGTCAAATCACTAAGTTTATTTTTTCTCCATTTCTTCTGCAGCAAATTCTTTAGATATTGCTGATTTTTCTAACTTTAATTTGTTTCCTCCTTCTATTTCAATAATCACAACATTTTCTTTTACTTCAAGAATTTTTCCATGAATACCACCAATGGTAACAATTTTAGTTCCATTAACTAAACTCTCTTTAAATTTTTTAGCTTCTTTTTGTTTTTTCATTTGTGGTCTTATCATAAAAAGATAAAACACCAAAAAAATGGCTCCAAACATTATAATTGTTTGCATTCCTCCACCATCTTCTGCTCCTTCTGCTGGAGCCATTAATAAAATACCTAATTCTCTCATTTTCTTTAATTTAAATTCTAAATCTCCTTTTATTTATCTATTCCAGGAGCTAAAACCTCTCCTTTTAATGCAATTACTTTAGTGTTAGGAATAGTATTGGCTACCAATGTAATTGTTTTGTTTTGCATTCCATTTTTTCCATTCGAATCAAATGTAACATCAACAACACCCTCAGCTCCAGGTTTAATTGGTTCTTTTGGCCATTCAGGCACTGTACAACCACAACTGCCTTGAGCAGATGAAATAATTAAATCTGATTGACCCACATTTCTAAATCGAAATGAAGTTGATATTACTTCACCTTGAGTAATTTGTCCAAATTCTTTAACTTCTTCTACAAATTCAAAATGCGGTAATTTATCTTTATCGACATTCCCATTAGCAGTAGTTGGATTATCAATTATATCTGTGCTTAATGTTTCTTGCTCACCATTTCCGCCACAAGAACTCATCAACACAATCCCAATAACTATTGGAGTTATGGAAAATAATACTTTCTTCATAATTTTTAATTTAAGGATGCAAATATATGGAAATAAGGACACAACTAAATGGATTAAAAAAAATAAAGAAATGTCAATAATTTTATCATCCCACCCGTTTAGACTCACTATCAATTCCGGTTTTTCGTTTACGAGATTTTACATTTTGATTACCAAAATTATAACTCAAACTAATACTCACATATCTACTATCCCATCTACCATTTCCAAAAGATTGCAATCCATTAAATTCAGAAACACCTTTCCAGCCTATTTGATTGAAAATGTTATCAACTTTTAATCGCACATTTAATTTTTTCTTTAAAAATGCTCGTTGTAAACCAACTCCTAAAGACCAATTTGCTTCATATTCAAAAACGCCCCCCCAAACTCCAGGTCCAGAATAAATTCCAGAAATTTCGGCTTTAAATCCTTTTGGTAAGGTAAATGTTTGTTGGTGATAAAGCGTATAGCTAAACACTTGAACATCTACTACCTCCCCATTTCCATAATCCGCCTGGTTATCAATATAAGATGTACTTAAATTTAAAAACACGTTCCACCACTTTTTTACTTCAAAAGGAAGGCTGGCATTGGCACTAATCACTTCTTCGGTGGCTAAATTATCCCAAGAAATAAATCCTGCTCTAGGATCAGTATCATCAGGTCCAATTAATCGTGTTATTTTATCGTCAGTTCGGCTATAAGCTACTTTAAAGTTGTACTTATAGGCTAAAGTGTACCCTAATTCATAATTATTTACGATCTCAGGGTTTAAAAATGGATTTCCTTTTCCAATAGAAAGTTCACTTAATTGGGTTCTAAAAGGATTTAATACATTGTAATCCGGTCGGTTAATTCTTCTTCCATAATTTGCAGAAAAGCTGTGTTTTGGCTTATACTTCCATACCAAACCTGCACTAGGAAACCAACTTAAATATTCTAAAATAACAGGAGCTTCATTTAAATTAGGAACAAATGATGTTAAATCGCCTGTAGCATCTGTTTGTTCGGCACGTAAACCAATAGAACCATTCCATTTTTTACTTAGTGGTTGAGCGTAAGTAATATAGCCTGCATATACATTTTCTCTATAATCAAAAAGGTTAGATCGGGTATTATCTATTATAGAAACATCATTAACTACATCAAAAGCTTTAAAGGTATTATTGGTTTCTACACGACTGTATTTTGTACCTATACCTAATTTACCTTTTCTGAAATTTCTTTCGTGATCAATTTTAGCGGTGTAAATATCTATATCTATAGGTGTATCGAAGTTATTTATTACTTCTGATAATAGAATATCTTCATTAACATTGTTATAGTATCTGTTTGGCTGAAAGCGTTTGTTTTTATTTTCATATTTACCGTAATCTAAATCTATGTTTACTGAATTATTTTTTTTACTAAAGAAGCGATAATTTAAGTTATAGGTATTCTGAATTCTAGCACTTTCTCCTTCGTTTCTTGCTATTAAAACACTATCAATTGCTGTTGCGGTTTGTTGATCAGAAATAGCAATTTGGTTAAAACTTATTTCTTCCCCATCCACATTTCTACCACCAATTAAAAAACCAATGGTATGATTTTTATGAATAAAAAAATCGGTGCCAACTCTATAATTATAGATTTCCCTATTGTTTTGAGTATTATTAATTTCATCTAACAGTAATCCATTTTGGAAACTTTCGAAGTTAATATTGTGAAAGTTATCATTTACATTATAGCCTACATTTCCAAAAATATTCATTTTTTTGTTCCGATAATTCCCACTTGCATTTACGTTATAACGAGTCAATTCTCCTTGAGTAAAGGTAGTGCTGATAGATCCGTTTGTACCTAGGCTTTTATCTTTCTTTAAACGAATATCAATAATTCCAGCATTACCTTCGGCTTCGTATTTTGCTCCTGGATTGGTAATAATTTCTATTCTATCAATTTGATCGGCAGATAAATTTTTTAGATAATTACTTAAATCATCTCCACTTAACGGAAGCACTTTTCCGTCAATATAAACCTTAACTCCTGATCGGCCTAAAACATTTATGTTATCATTGTTATCTACGGTAACAGCCGGAGCCTTTCTCAATAACGAAATTGCATCTGAACCAACACTATTGATTGTTCCCTCAACATTAAATATTGTTCGATCAGGTTTAACTTCTACCATAGCACGTTCTGCAGTAACATTAAATTCTAATAGTTCTTCAGCTTGTGATTTAAAAGTTAAAATGTCTAATTTTTTAATCTCACCATTGTTTAGTTCAAGGTTTTCTTTCACTAAATCAGGAAGTCCAACGAAAGTGGCTTTTAAAAAATATTTTCCTGCTTGAATGTTTTTAATAAGAAAAGATCCATTTTCGTCTGTCGTTTCAACCTTGACCAAACTGCTATCTAGCGAATTATATAAAGCAACATTTGCAAAAGGAACAGCTTTGCTATTATTATCATTTAGTTTCCCAGAGATACTTGATTGTGCTTGAACACCAAAAAATGATAAAATAAAAAAAAGGGTAAAGATTAATCTCATAACTAATTTTTCAACTCAAAAGTAGGAATACATTTTACTTTTATTTTAAAGATAATGACAAACGGTAATTTAATTGATAGATGCTTTTGTATTTTATATCTACTAAATACTCCTAATCTCCGAAGATTTTATCCAACCTATATTTCCATTTGGTAGTTTTATTTTACTCCAGTCGTTGTATTCTTCTATGAGGATTACTTTTGTTCCTTCGTGGAGTGTAAATAATTTTTCTGCATTATCATTAGGCTCACTTTGTATGGTAATGGTTGGAGAAAAAATAATAGCTTCTGTAGATTGTTTAACAACAGCATTGTGTTGTGCCGCCATTAAGAAAGTAAACATTGATAAACCTAGGAAAAATACCCCTGCATAAAACCCAACTTTTTTTATCATTATTTGTCCCATTAATAAATAACTTACAAAAAAAAGTAAGGATAAAAAGATAAGCCCAATAGCATAATACGCCCAATTTTCTACTGTTCGGGAAGTTATGAGGTTTCTCCAAGTACTCCCTATAAAGAGTTCTGGTAATCTATCTATTTTATCAATAGTAAGCTTGTTCGCCATTCTTAAGTTAAACAAGGCATCTTCATTATCTGGTTTCAACTTTAATGCTTTTTCATAGTTTAAAATAGCTTCCGGAATGTTGTTTGTTTTGTAATAACTATTGCCTAAGTTAAAATAAACATCCGTAGATAAATTATTATTTGAAATAATAGCTTCATATCCCTTAATCGCTTCCTCATAATTACCTTCAGCATAAAAAGCATTGGCAGTTTTGAGTTGTTCTTGTGGTGTTGCAAAAGATGGAGTAGAAGAAAGAAGAAGAATTAAAAAAAGAACGTCATTACGAATGCAACGAAGTAATCTTTTTAATGAGATTGCTTCATTTCGTTTCACTACATTCGCAATGACGAAGAAGACGCTATTCAGAATTTTTAATTCGGCATTAATCATTTCTTTACCTCCTGTTCAATTTGATTAATAATTGCCTCTGCTTTATTATAAACTTCTAGCTCAGAAATTGATACTGGTGCAAATCGAGCCATATCGCATAATTCTATCGTATCCATTAACTCTTTTGAAGTTTGTTCACTTATATTTATACTAGTTAATTTTTCTTTAATATTGGATTGATTCAATTCTACCATAGCAATGTTTAGTTTATTTCCAATGTAACCAAATAACGCTTTTGAAATGTCTTCATAAAAAGCAGTTGTATTATTTGAAGCTAAACTTTGTTTGGCTGAACTTAATAATTTACCAGCTATTTTACTCGCTTTTTTCTTTTTCATACCAATCACATCACTATTGGCAATTCTAATTCTATTTCTAAAAACATAGATTAAAATAAACAGTATTGGAGCCAAAAAAAGTAATAAATAAAATTTCCAACTGCCATAAAAATCTTCATTAGAGTGAGAGAATAGAACGTCCTTGGTGTGGATGTAGCGAATGTCTTCTCCTAAAACCTGAATGTCTTCTTTGTTAGATGAATAAACTACATTGTCAGAAATGCTACCATCACTTTTTAATACATTAATTTCTATAGGCTCGGAAGTTATGGTTTGGTACTTTTTTGTACTTGGATTAAAGTAACTAAACACTATTGGTTCTAGTTTAAACTGTCCTGCATGGCGAGGAATTATCAAATAATCAAATTCCTTAGACCCAGAAACTCCAGATCCATCAGTTTTAATGTTATCATTTATTTTTGGGTCATAAGTTTCAAAGTCTGAAGGAAAAGTTATTTCAGGGCTATCAATTAAAGGAAGGTTTCCTTTTCCTGATATTTTAATTTTAATGTTAACGGCTTCGTTGGCATTAATTTCATTTGCAGAAACATCTACTTTCATATCCAATTTACCAACCGCACCAGCAAAACCAGTTGGAGAATTAGCAGGGTGAGGAAGAACTGTAATCTTTATTGGCTTACTTTTTAAACTGTATTCAACATTTTCTACTCTCCCAAAAAATTGATCAAAT
>JAJCYN010000161.1 GCA_029262915.1 Flavobacteriales bacterium | reverse complement strand
AATAAACTATAAAATTTTACGTTGTGCAAATCGCTTTAATGTTAACGTCTAACGCATGATTAAAAAAAATATTGTGCAAATGTATTAATCTTCGATTAATGAAGCAGTAATTTTCATTTTTTCTGCAACTTGGTAAGCCGCCTCAAGCATTATTCCACCATCATGAATACCTACAACTGGTGTTGTATTATTGATAATTGCATAGGCAAACTCTTCTAATTCCCTTTTAACAGGATTTTCTTTATTAATTTCTAACTGCTTGGAACAAATTTCAGTTTTACCATTTTTTTTTAATGAAAACAGGCTTGTTTCTTGAGCTAAATAATCAATCTTTATGTGTGCATCCCTTTGGTAAAACTTAGATATACGTTCATTTTTTAATGAAACCCTACTTGCTGTTAAATTAGCCACACAACCATTATCAAACTCTACAACAGCATTTACAATATCTGGTGTATTTCCGATAACTTCTACCCCCTTAGCTCTAATTTTTTTTATATTCGATTTTACTACACTCAAAATAATATCCAAATCGTGGCTCATTAAATCCATCACCACAGGAATTTTAGCTTTTTTAGGATCAAACTCTATCATTCGATGAGTTTCGATAAACATAGGATTTGATATGTATGGTAATGCAGCCTTAAAGGCAGGATTAAATCGTTCTACATGCCCAACTTGAACTTTAACATTGGCTTCTTCAGCTAATTCCAATAATTGTTTAGCTTCATCAAGCGTTTCAGTAACTGGTTTTTCAATAAAAACGTGTTTTGATTGTTTGATGGCATTTACGGCATAGTCGAAATGAGAAATAGAAGGTTTAACAATATCAACAACATCAACTAGGTCTATTAACTCATCTACATTTTCAAAAGATTTTACATTTAATGCCGTTGAAACATTATCCTTATAAGCTTCATCAGCATCATAGAACCCAACCAATTCAAAATCGTTAATTCCTTTTAACAATTTGATATGGGTTTCTCCAAGATTCCCAGCTCCTATTACGCCTACTTTTAACATTAATAAGGCAAACATACACGAATGTTTATGCGGCTTTTAGTGCGAATTAAATTCTTATTAACACCGTAAGTTTAATAATAACCCTTAAAAACGGAGTAAGAATATCCAGTAATCTTGCTTATTTTGCTGCTGAATAAATCAGATGATAGATACATACAGACACAAAGGGTTAAGAAAAAAATTAGCACAAATTGTTGCTAAAAAAGGCATTAAAAGTGCTGAAGTGCTTGCAGCTATTGAAAGCATTCCTCGTCACTTGTTTATTCCTGATAACGCTTTGTATAAGTATGCTTATGAAGACAAACCTTTTCCGATAGGTGCAGGGCAAACCATTTCTCAACCTTATACTGTAGCTTTTCAGACCGAATTACTGGCATTGAAACCAAGAGAAAAAGTATTGGAAATTGGAACAGGATCTGGTTATCAAACGGCTGTTTTATTAGAAATGGGTGCAAAAGTATTTTCTATAGAAAGACAAAAAGCATTGTTTGACAGAACAAAAGAGTTATTGCCTCAATTAGGCTACAATACTAAATTATTTTATGGTGATGGTTATAAAGGATTACCTACTTTTGCTCCTTTTGATAAAATAATCGTTACTGCCGGTGCACCATACATACCAGAAGATTTATTAACCCAATTAAAAATTGGTGGAGTTCTTGTTATTCCTGTTGATGAGGGAGACAGTCAACGAATGAAAAAAATCACAAAACTAGCCAGCAATAAGTTTGAAACTAAAGATTTAAGTTTATTTAGGTTTGTTCCTCTTTTAAAAGAAAAAGGAAGAGATTAAAGCCATATCTACCTCTTATAATTCTTACTTTTACCACTGCTTATGAGCAGATTTTTTGTAGAAATAAAATATGATGGTACGAACTACCATGGCTGGCAAATTCAACAAAATGCCAATTCTGTTCAAGCAAAAATAAACCACGCTTTATCTACACTTCTGCAAACCGATATTATGGTTACTGGTGCGGGAAGAACTGACACTGGCGTGCACGCTAAACAATTATTTGCTCATTTTGATACCAGTGTTAAATTCGAAATTTCAACCATTCAATTCAAACTCAACAGCATTTTACCAAATGACATTTCTTGTTCATCAATTACAAAAGTAGCCAATGATGCTCATGCAAGGTTTAGTGCAACTGTCCGAACTTATGAATATTGGATTACTCCAACAAAAAATCCTTTTTTAACTAATAAAGCTTATTATTTTCCTTATCCATTAGATATAGACTTAATAAACAGCGCTTTGAAGCAATTATTAAATTACACCGATTTTTCTTGCTTTAGTAAAAGTAATACAGACACACACACTAATGATTGTAATATCACTTTTGCCAACTGGGAAGTGAAAAATGAATGTATTGTTTTTACCATTACTGCTAATCGTTTTTTAAGAAATATGGTACGGGCTATTGTTGGAACAATGCTTAACATTGGTCAACAAAAAATTAGTATTGATGAACTTTCAACTATAATCGATTCTAAAAACAGAAGTAAAGCAGGAACTTCTGCTCCAGCTCACGGGTTATATTTAACCAAAGTGATTTATCCAAAGGAGGTTTTCAATGGCTAAAAGCGTAATGGGAAAAGCATTTGATTTCTCTTTGTTTAAAAGAGTAATGACCTATGTAAAGCCTTACAACAGTATGTTTTACATTACTGCTGTATTAAGTATTGTTCTTGCTGTAATTGCTTTGATGCGTCCTGTTTTAATACAAATTACCATTGATGATTACATTAAAGAATTAGATGATAACGGATTATTTTATATGACCATGTTATTGATTGGTTTTTTAATTATTGAATCTATTTTTCAATATTTTTTTACTTTATTGGGAAACCTATTAGGACAAAATGTAATTAAAGACCTCAGAAATCAAATTTTTGAGCACGTTGTCAATTTTAAGTTAAAACATTTTGACAATACACCAATTGGCCAATTAGTAACTAGAACTGTTTCTGATATTGAAACAATTGCAGAAATGTTTTCTGGTGGTATTTTGGTAATTATTGGTGATTTATTAAAGATCGTTTCTGTAATTATTTGTATGCTTTATATTAATTGGGATTTGGCATTAATTACGCTAATTCCTATTCCAATTCTTTTTATGGCTACATCTGTGTTTAAAAAAGTGATAAAAAGAGCTTTTCAAGATGTAAGAGAACAAGTATCACGATTAAACACTTTCGTACAGGAACACATTACTGGGATGTCTATCGTTCAAATATTTAATCGTGAAGAAGTTGAAATGGAAGCTTTTTCCGCCATCAATAAAAAACACCGAGGTGCACACATTAGGACAGTTTGGGCTTACTCTATCTTTTTTCCTGTAGTAGAAATTTTATCTGCTATGTCAATTGCGTTGTTGGTTTGGTATGGGTTTAAGGAAGTTGCTATTGGATATGCTACAGCTGGGGAGATATTTTCTTTTACTTTATTTGTTTATATGCTTTATCGCCCTATCAGACAATTAGCAGATCGATTTAAT
>JAJCYN010000160.1 GCA_029262915.1 Flavobacteriales bacterium | reverse complement strand
AGGAGTTTCGTTTACTCTCTTTTTAAATACCCTATTAAAAGAAGCTTCTGAGGTATATCCTACTTTTTCAGCTATCATTTCTATGGGTTCATTACTGGACTTTAGTAATTCTTTTGCCTTTAACATTCTCCATTCAGTAATATAATTGAGTGGTGTTTCTCCTACCATATCTCTAAATCGATTAGCAAATAAAGTTCTCGACATCCCTGATTCTCCTGCCAAAGTTTCTAAAGACCAACTTTTTTCTGGATAAGCGTGAATCAATTTTAAAGCTTTGCTTATTTTCTCATCTCGCAAAGCAGATAAATAACTTGTTTCTTTTTGTTCCTGATTCATAAAAGCTCTAACCGTATGAATAAACAATACCTCTGCTAACCTGTTAACAACTACATTGCTTCCAGATTTTTCTACACTAGCTTCTTGAATTAGTAAATTACTCACGGTATCCAACATAGCAAACTCTTTTCGCTCCATATCTGTTATATGAATCATTTCTGGTAATGATTTTACAAAAGGATGGTTACTATCTCTATCAAATTCAAAATGCCCACAAACTAAAGTTGTTGAAATTTCATTACCTCTAAAAAGTGATTGTCCATCCCATATTGATTGTACCACTTTCATTCCATTTTCTTTATCACTTTCTTCAGCATCTGCCAACCAATGTGAAGTTCCAAAAGGAAAAACAATGATATCGCCAGCAAATAATTTAATTGGAGCTTCATTTTTCATTTTAACCAAACATTGACCTCGAACTACCATATGAAATTGAGCATAAGGTCCTTTCGGTATTTCCATTCCCCAAGGTGCAGAAAAATCTGAACGAAAATAAACAGCACTCTTCAATCTAAATGTTTCTAAAACTTCACTTAAAGCATCCATAAACTTTTAATTTGTACGATTAGTCAATTTTAATGTACTTTTTGATATCACAAATATACAATTTTGATTTAATATTGTTCTTATAAATTATAAACTAATTAAATCTTAAACAAAATGAAAAAAGTAAAAATGATTTTAATGACAGTAGTTGTAATGCTAGGAGCAAGCAATTTATCTGCACAAAAAGTATCTGCAAACAAAGATAATTTAGCTGTTAATGGTTATGATGTAGTTAATTACTTTACTACTTATACTGCTGCTAAAGGAAATAAAGCACATTCTACAACACACGAAGGAGCTACGTTTTATTTTACAAATGCAGATAACTTAGCTGTATTTAAAAAAGAACCTAATAAATATATGCCTCAATATGGTGGGTTTTGTGCTTTTGCAGTTGCAAAAATGAACAAAAAAGTACCTGCCGATCCAGCTACATTTAAAGTAGACAACGGTAAGTTATATTTATTTTATAATGATTTTTGGGAAGGTGCTCCTTTTAATACTATCGTTCCTTGGATTAGCAATGAAGCTGAATTCAAAAAAATGGCAGATGCCAATTGGTCTAAAATGTAGTATAATAATCTTAAAATTATAAATTATGAGTTTACAAGAAGAATTAGGAGCATTTGCTCAAGATATGAGTACAAAAGTTCCACAAGAAGTATTGGAAAAATTAGGTGCTGAAATTGGGAAATTAGCGGAAAGTGGTATTGTCGAAAATGCCTTAAAAGTTGGTGATCAAGCTCCTTCGTTTCAATTATCAAACCCAAAAGGAGAACTAGTTTCTTTAAATAGTCTTCTCGAAAAAGGAAATTTAATAGTATCTTTTATTAGGGGAAACTGGTGTCCATTTTGTGACATTACTTTCAGACATTTACAAAACACAACAGAATCTTTAAACGAAGCTTCTTCAAATATAATTGTTATCTCTCCTCAATTACCAGAAAAGTCAGCTCAATTAATTAAAGAGAATGGGTATGATTTTGAAATGCTATATGATAAAGATAACCTCGTTGCAAAACAATTTGGTATTGCTTTTAAACTTAGTGAAGAATTAAAAGGTTTATATCAAAATGTATTTCAAATTCCATTAGAAGAATTTAATGGAAATAGTGATTGGGAATTACCAATTCCGGCAACTTTTGTAATTAAAAAAGATGGAAACATTTCTTATGCTAGCATTAATCCAAATTGGTTAGAAAGAGCTGAACCTTCTGAATATTTAGCAAACTTGAATTGATATCGGATTTATTTTTTATAAAAAGCACCAAACAAATTTGTTTGGTGCTTTTTTTTAGAATCTAACCCCAACAACACAAACATCATCCAGCTGCTCTAAATCACCCTGCCATTCGGTTAAAAAAGATTTTAATTGAGGTAATTGTTTATTTATAGGTAAAGTGCTAATTCTATTCAATAAATTTTTAAATCCTTTCCATTTTAGCTTTTTACCTTTTTCTCCTCCAAACTGATCAGGAAATCCATCAGAAGAAAGGTAAACAGTCATTTCTGGTTGAACAGTTATTTTGTGATTCATAAAATCAGATTTATTTTCATATAGAGAATAACCAATAGATTCTCTGTTCCCCTTTATTTCTTCTAATGTCGTTCCATTATAAATAAACAAAGAATGGTAAGCTCCAGAAAACTGCAACTCATTTGTCACTATATTCCAAGAACAAATTCCCATATCCATTCCATCACGCACAGTAGTCTCTGAATTACTAAATGAATTAATCATTATTTGATCTATTTCAGTAAGAATTTGAGAAGGCTTCGTAATTTGTTTTTCTAAAATTACTTTATTCAATGCATTATAAGCTATTAAACTTACAAAAGCACCTGGAACACCGTGTCCAGTACAGTCTACGACTGAAAAAATCACCTCATCTCCTACTCTATCTATCCAATAGAAATCACCACT
>JAJCYN010000159.1 GCA_029262915.1 Flavobacteriales bacterium | reverse complement strand
GTTCTGATTGTTTAGAAAAATTGAATGGTTTTTTCGCTTTTGCAGTTTTTGACAAAAAGAAAAGCTCCTTATTTATTGCTCGCGATAGAATGGGAATTAAACCTTTGCTGTATTATTTTGATGGAGAACAATTTATTTTTTCGTCTGAACTCAAAGCTATTTTAACGTTTAATATTAAAAAAGACATAGATAAAGCAAGCTTATTTAATTATTTGCAATTCAACTATATACCAACAAACAATTCAATACTTGAAGGAGTTAAAAAGTTAAAACCTGGGCATTTTATTTTTATAAAAAATATTAATAAACTTGAAAATAAAATAGAGGAGGAGTTATATTATGAGATTCCGGATAATCAAGAAGCAACCATTCAAACAAACGCTTTTAATTATGATAAAGCACAAGAAATGCTATACAATTTGTTAGATGATGCAGTTCAAAAAAGATTAGTGTCAGATGTTCCAGTTGGTACTTTTTTAAGTGGTGGGGTTGACTCTTCCATAATTAGCTTATTGGCAAAAAAGCATAAACCAGATTTACAAACTTTTTCTATTGGATATAAAGACGAACCCTTTTTTGATGAAACGACTTATGCCAATGCAGTAGCAAAAAAAATAGGGAGTAATCATCAAGTTTTTTCTTTATCAAATAATGATTTGTATGAAAACCTTAACGATATTTTAGATTACATTGATGAACCATTTGCTGATTCTTCTGCCATAGCTGTTTATCTATTGAGTAGATACACCAAAGAACATGTTACTGTTGCTTTGTCTGGAGATGGTGCAGATGAAATGTTTTCGGGTTACAACAAACATATGGCAGAATTCAAATCTCGTCATTCAGGCATCAAGGAATCTATGGTGAAAATGGGGTATCCTTTGTGGAGGAATTTGCCGAAATCAAGAAATTCAAAATTTACGAATATTAACAGACAGCTTTATAAATTTAGTTTAGGGGCAAAGCTCACGAATAAGGCCAGGTACTGGAAATGGGCATCTATAATTAGTGAAGAGAAAGCAAATTATTTATTAAAAGAAGAATTAGTTTTTAATCCTCAACGACTAAGTGATACTGCTTTTGAATACAAAAAAAGGAAAGAAGATTTATTGAAAAATGTTCGTAAAGATGGGGATATTAATGATGTACTTTATACCGATATGAAAATGGTACTAACTAATGATATGTTGCGTAAGGTTGATTCTATGAGTATGGCGAATAGCTTGGAAGTAAGAACGCCATTCTTGGATCATCGGTTGGTAAATTTCGCATTTTCGCTTCCTGTTGCATTTAAGATTAATACAGATATGAAGAAAAAAATTCTTCAAGATAGCTTTAGACAGGAATTACCTGAAGAAATATATCAACGATCAAAACACGGATTTGAAGTTCCTTTATTAGGTTGGTTTCAAAATGAATTACGATCAACAATTGAGAATGATTTATTGGCTGATGATTTTATTGAACAACAAGGTATATTTAATGTTGCAGCAACTAGAGAGTTAAAGCAGCAGTTGTTTTCTAATAATCCTGAAGATGCACAGGCAACTATTTGGGCATTAATTGTGTTTAATACGTGGTGGAAAAAATATATACAGGATTAGTGGAAAGGAAAAACAAGAAAATTAAAGTATTAAGGATTATTAATCGCTTCAATTTAGGTGGGCCGACTTTTAATGCTGCTTATTTAACGAAATATTTAGAGCCAGAATTTGAAACTTTACTAGTTGGAGGTGTTAAATATGAAGAAGAAGAAAGCTCGGAATTCATTCTAGAAAAGCTGGGGATAACTCCAGTAGTGATTCCTGAAATGCAGCGAAGTATTAGTTTTAAAGATGATAAAAAAGCGTATCAAAAAATTAAAAAAATAATAAAGGAGTATCAACCAGATATTGTGCATACTCATGCTTCAAAAGCTGGAACACTTGGTCGTTTAGCTGCAGCTAAATGTAAAGTGCCTATTGTTGTTCATACATTTCACGGACACGTTTTCCATTCATATTTTGGGAAAACAAAAACATTGTTTTATAAAAATATTGAACGCCATTTGGCAAAAAAATCTGATAAAATAATAGCCATAAGTGATATTCAAAAAAAAGAACTTTGGCAGGATCATAAAATATGTAAAAAAGATAAATTAACAGTAATTCCTTTGGGCTTTGATTTAGATCGTTTTCAAGAAAATGTAGAAGAAAAGCGTAGGTCTTTTCGTGAGAAATATCAAATTACTGATGATGAAATAGCTATTGGAATTATTGGACGTTTAGTTCCTATAAAAAATCATCAACTTTTTATCAATGTAATAAATGAAGTAAAAAAGAAAACTTCTAAAAAGATACGCACATTTATTATTGGAGATGGAGAAGAAAAAAGTGAACTAATTAACTTGTTAAAACGTATAGACCTTGACTATGTTGAATGGAGCAATAACCAAAGACCAGCAATGGTAACATTAACCTCTTGGATTAAAGATGTAGATTGGGCAAATGCTGGTTTGGATATTATTGCTTTAACTTCGCTTAATGAAGGAACACCTGTTAGTTTAATTGAAGCTCAAGCTTCAAATAAACCAATAGTTACTACCAATGTTGGCGGGGTAGAAAATATAGTTTTAAAAAATGAAACTGCCTTTATAACTAAATCCAACAATTTGGATCAGTTTATAGAAGCAATTTTGAAGTTAATTGAAGATGACAGATTAAGAAAAAAAATGGGAGAAAAAGGTTGGGATTTTGTAAAAAAGAAATTTCATTACTCACGTTTGGTTAATGATATGAGAAACCTTTACTTATCGTTACTAAACAATAATTGAAAATGTGTGTATTTTCCCATAGATTTTAATAGATTTGTTAAATTCTAAAAAGAAATAGAAGGATGAATATTAATAGATTAAAAAATATTTTATTGGCTGTAATTATAATTTCATTATTTTCATGTAATTATAATTCCAATGTAATGATGAAGACAGGGAAGAATTACGACTATGATGCTCCACCAACAAATTCATCTACTGAGTATATTATCTCTCCTAGTGATATTATTGAATTTAAATTGTACACTAATAATGGTAGTTTATTGGTAGATTTTACAGCCATAAAAGAGCAACAAGGAACAAATTCTGGTGGTATTAACATCCAATATTTGGTTGAGTTTGATGGTCAAACAAAGCTTCCTATACTTGGGAGAATAGAATTAAAGGGTAAAACAATTAAAGAAGTTGAAGCTTTATTGGAAGAACAATATGCAAAATATTACATTAAACCTTTTGTGCAGGTTAAAGTAATAAATAAAAGGGTAACTGTTTTTCCTGGAGGGAGCAGTAAAGCTCAAATAGTACCGCTTATAAATGATAATATGAAGCTTTTAGAGGCTCTAGGGGCGGTTGGTGGTTTGACAAAATTGGCAAAAGCGAAAAGAATTAAATTAATTAGAGGTAATTTAAAAGACCCACAAGTGTATTTGTTCGATTTTAGTACACTGGAAGGAGTTAAACAATCTGATTTTGTGTTGCAAGCAAATGATATTATTTATGTTGAGCCTCGCTCTGATTATTTGCAGGAATTAGTTAGAGATATTGCACCTATTGTAAGCTTAATTGCCAGTACATTAACATTATTAATAGTAATTAATAATATAAATAACTAAATTAATTAAATGGAAGAAGATAGTTCTTCAGGTACTATAAACGAAGCAAAAGCAAGAAAAAGGTCAAACCTTAATACAGAGTCTGATCCAATATTGTTTTTCCATTTATTAAAACGAAATTTAATTTGGTTTGTTGTTATAATTGCAATATGCGTATCTGCAACGTATGTTTATTTAAGATATACAGCACCTGTTTATGAGTCAAGATTAACTTATCAGGTAAACTCTATTAATACAGCAAATAAAGTCTTAAATGTTAATGAATTTCAGGAAACCAATAGTCTTGCAAAAGATGTTGAAATACTTAAGTCTAAATTGCTATTCAGAAGAGCTTTGCATAGAATGCCTATTGATGTAAGCTACTATAAACAAGGGGAGATATTAATTAATGAATTGTATAGATCTTCTCCTTTTAAGGTAGATTACGTCATAAAAGATTCTACTGTTATTGGTCTGCCATTTTTCATAGAATTTACGAACGATTTGAAGTTTAAATTAATACAAAATAATAAGTTAATTGGTGAATTTGAAATCAATACTACTATTAATCATCCAAAGGTAGATTTAAAAATAACCCTTTTGCGAAAGGAAAATTTTAAAGATTATGGAAACCTTAAAGATGGTAGTTTATTTTTTAAAATTAATAATTACGAAAATTTAACTAATGAATACATTGGTCGGCTAGTAGTTTTTCCAATGAATCCTAATGCTAAAACGGTTAATATTGCATTTCAAGATTTTAATCCGGAAAAAGCAAGAGATATCGTTACTGCTATTGCTCTAGAATATATTGATTATGATATTGAAGAAAGAAGTAAAAGTTCTAAAAAAGCACTTCAATTTATAGATTTTCAGTTAGATAAGTACTATAATAAAGTAAAGGGTTCAGAGAATAAAATTCAAGAATTTCAGCAGGGCACTAATTTTTCTACTATTGATCGATCAACGATTTATTTTGATAGAAGCAATAAATTAGAGAATGAATTATTTGATGTAGACATAAAAAATAAAGTATTGAGAGAGATTAAAAAATCAATTTCTTCTAATAATAGTAAAGATATTAATGTGTATGATTTGTTATCGATTTTAGCAGGAACGGATTATGCTGGAGGAATAATGACTTCAATTACGAGCCTAAAAGAGTTGTTATTAGAAAAAGAAAATTTACAATTCGAAGTGACAAAAGATAGTGAAGCTGTAAAGTCACTGAACCATAGAATAGAGGTACAGAAAAAAGTACTTTATGAAAGCATTAATTCATCCATAAATAAATTAACAGCAAAACGGGCTGAAATATTAATTAAAATTAAAGAAGTTGAAAAAAAATTTTTAAACGTTCCAGCTCAAGAATTAGAGTATGCAAGGTTACAAAGAGTACTTTCTTTAGATGAAAAATTTTACAATCTTTTAATGGAAAAAAGAACTGAATATTCTATTTCTGATGCAGGATTCGTTACACAGCATATAATATTAGATAGAGCATTAATTCCAACTGAGGCAGTTTATCCTAAGAAAAAGATTTTTATTCTTTTTGGATTTATTATAGGGGCTGTTTTGAGTTTAATATTACTGCTAGTGAAGTATATTATGAAAAACACAATTTCTTCTATTGATGAAATTATAAGACATTCTTATGCTGGCGTAAGCGTTTTGGGTATTGTTCCAAAATATAAACACGACATCCCTGTTTCGCAGTTAGTGGTGAATAAAAATCCAAAATCAATAATTGCTGAATCATTTAGAGCTATCCGTTCAAATATGCAGTTCATTTCTGATACTCACGGTAAAAAATTATTAGCCGTAACTTCAACAGTATCTGGTGAAGGTAAAACATTTTGTGCAATTAATATTGCAGGAATTATTGCTTATTCTGGAAAGAAAGTCGTGATCTTGGATTTAGATATGAGAAAACCTAAAATCCATTTAGGTTTTGGTGTTGAAAATACTGTAGGAATGAGTACCCTTTTAATAAAAAGTAAAGAAATATCGGAATGTATACATCATAGCGAATTAGAAAATTTAGATTTTATAACTTCTGGACCAATCCCACCAAACCCGTCAGAGCTTATAATAAATGGGGAGTTAGATAATATTGTTAAGGAATTACAAATTGAATATGATTTTGTAATCATAGATAACCCCCCAATAGGCTTAGTTTCTGATGCGATGGATATACTTAAAAAGGCTGATTACCCTATCTATGTTTTTAAAAATGAATATTCCAAAAAATATTTTGTGAATAATGTGGATAGACTTATTATGGATAATGGAGTAAATAACTTGTCTATTATTTTGAATGCTGTAGATCACGGTAAAAGTGCTTATGGAGGAGGTTATGGTTATGGTTATGGGGGAGGTTACGGTTATGGAGGAGGTTACGGTTATGGTTATGGCGGTTATTATGAAGATGAACCTAAAGAAAAAAAAAGCTTTTTGAGTGGGATATTTGGTAGGAAAAAATAATTTCAATGAAATTTATTAATGTAGAGATTGAGGGACTCATTATTATTGAACCCAATGTATTTGAAGATGACAGGGGGTATTTTTATGAGTCTTATAATAAGAATGAATTTGAAAGAAGTGGTGTAAAACATTTTTTTGTACAAGATAATCAATCCTTATCTCAAAAAAATGTATTGAGAGGGTTACATTTTCAAAAGCCTCCGTTTTCACAGGCTAAATTAATTAGAGTAATACTAGGAAGTGTGTTAGATATAGCAGTTGACTTAAGAAAGAATTCTAAAACTTATGGACAACATTATGCTACGGAACTATCAATGTATAATAAGAGAATGTTTTATGTTCCAGAAGGGTTTGCTCATGGTTTTTTAACACTAGAAGACAATACTATTTTTTCTTATAAGTGTAGTGATTATTACAATAAAGATTCGGAGGATTCTATAGTGTGGAATGATAAAGATTTGAATATTAATTGGGGAATTGATAACCCTATATTATCAGAAAAAGATGAAAAAGCACAAAGTTTCAATCAATATGTAACTCCATTTTAAATGCATTTATTCTCTTGGAAGCACATATTATTTTTTTTAGGAGCACTATTATTTTCCGTATTGATTAATAGTATAATGTTGAGGTTTGTTAAAACGTTAGGTATTCGAAATGATAAAGAAACAGTTATTAGATGGAGTGATCAGGTAAAACCTGCCCTAGGAGGCTTAACTTTTTATATCATATTTTTATTGTCTATTATCCTCCACTCCTTTATTTTCTCTTACTCAGGTAGTAATATAGATTTTAGATTTACAGGTATAGTTGGGGCAACATCATTAGGGTTTTTAATGGGTTTATCTGATGATGCATACAATACTCGCCCTGTATTGAAATTTTTAACTCAAATTTTATGTGGAGTAATCCTTATTTATTCAGGTACTTATATCAACATATTTGAAAGTAATATTCTTAACTATTCGATCACAATATTATGGGTTGTTGGATTAATGAATTCTATCAATATGCTTGACAATATGGATGGAATAACCACTATTGTTTCAATTGTTATTAGTTTTACTATATTATTTTTAATGTTAATTAACAACGAAACAGATAGCGTTGGAACAACTATTACAATTGGATTACTAGCAGCTTTACTAGGTTTTTTATATTTTAATTGGAATCCATCCAAAATGTATATGGGAGATACAGGAAGTCAATATTTAGGAGTTTTGTTAGCTGCTCTTAGTATTAACTATTTATGGAATCCGGTTACAACAGTAGAGTTTTCTATTTCACGCCAATTATTAATTCCATTATTGTCTTTTATAATTCCTATAGTAGATACAACAACGGTTGTAGTTAAAAGAATAAGTAAAGGTAGTTCTCCATTTATTGGAGGAAAGGATCATACAACTCATCATTTATCTTACCTTGGTTTAACGGAAAAGCAAGTGGCGGCAGTAATTGCTTTAATTTCAATTATTTCATCAGGAATCGTTGTTTATGTTATATCGAGTATAAAAGTATGGAGTCACATCTATACGGCTATTTTTATTACCTATTTTTTAATTGTTTTTGGAATTCTATTCGTAATAGCTAAAAAGAACATTAACAAATCTGTAGATGATTGACAATAAAGAAGAATTTATTGATGTAATAGGTTCAAGAGTTCATAATCTTAAAAATATTTCTGTTAAAATTCCAAGGAATAAACTTGTTGTAATGACAGGAGTGAGTGGAAGTGGGAAATCATCTTTAGCTTTTGATACAATTTATGCAGAAGGTCAGAGAAGGTATTTAGAAACATTTTCCGCTTATGCTCGAAATTTCTTGGGAACAATGGAGCGACCAGATGTAGATAAGATTAGTGGGTTGAGCCCGGTAATTGCGATAGAGCAGAAAACCATTAGTAAAAACCCAAGATCTACTGTTGGTACTATCACAGAAGTTTATGATTTTTTCAGATTGCTGTTTGCCCGAGCTTCTGAAGCTTATTCCTATAATACAGGAGAAAAGATGGTTAAATACACCACTGCTCAAATTACAGATTTAATAATTGAAAAGTATGACAATAAGAAACTAATTATTTTAGCCCCAGTTATTAGAGGAAGAAAAGGACATTATCAGGAATTATTTAATCAAATATCAAAACAAGGATTTGTAAAAGTTAGAATTAATGGGGTGTTAACAAATATAACTTCGGGAATGAAATTGGATCGTTATAAAACTCATAATATTGAGATTGTAATTGATCAAATTAAAGTTAGGAAAGAAGATAAAAAACGCATCTCTGACTCAGTTATTGTTTCAATGAAACATGGCAAAGGATCTATTATGGTTTTTGATGTTGAGGATAATAAGTACTCACTTCTCAGTAAAAACTTGATGTGCCCAACGACAGGAATATCTTACGATGAGCCAGCCCCTAATTTATTTTCCTTTAACTCACCTTATGGAGCATGTAAAAAATGCAATGGATTAGGGTTGGTTTCTGAAATTGATATTAAAAAAATTATTCCAAATAAGAATTCAACAATAAAAAAGGGAGGAATTGTTCCTTTAGGAGAATACAAAAACAATTGGACGTTTAAACAGATCGAGGCAATTGGTCAGAAATATGGATTTACGCTAAATACTCCAATTAAAGAAATTTCAGAAGAAGCTATAAACTATTTACTAAGTGGTTCTACAGAAACCCTAACCATTCAACAAGAATTTGCTGGTGTTACATCTGATTATAATATAGAGTTTGAAGGAATTATAAATATTATAATTCGTCAGTTTGAAGAAAACAAAAGTAAGTCGATAGGGAGATGGGCAAACAATTTTATGAATAAAGTAACTTGTTTAACTTGTGAAGGAAGTAGATTGAAAAAGGATGCAATGTATTTTAAAATTGATGATAAATCAATTGCAGAAATTGCCAATATGGATTTACAATCGCTTTATGCTTGGTCTTCTACTTTGGAGGAAAAACTTTCTAAAAATCAGCAAGTGATAGCTAAAGAAGTATTAAAAGAAATTAATACGAGAGTTAAATTTTTATTAGACGTAGGGTTAACTTATCTGTCGTTAAATAGAAGTTCAAGAACCTTGTCGGGTGGAGAAGCTCAGAGAATTAGATTAGCTACTCAAATAGGATCTCAGCTAGTTAATGTGCTTTATATTTTAGATGAACCAAGTATTGGTTTACATCAAAGGGATAATCAGAAATTAATTACTTCTTTAAAAGAATTAAGAGATATTGGTAACTCAATAATTGTTGTTGAACATGATAAGGAA
>JAJCYN010000158.1 GCA_029262915.1 Flavobacteriales bacterium | reverse complement strand
GAAAGTTGCATCCCATCTTCTACTCCAGCTGGAATATCAATGGTAATTACTTCTTCTTTTTTGATTAATCCGTCAGCATTTGCTCCGTCAGGTTTTTTGTCTATCATTTTTCCGTCACCACCACAAGTAGTACAAGGAGATGAGGTTTGCATTTGACCTAAAATAGTATTGGCTATTCTGGTAACTTGACCAGAACCATTACATTGAGAACAAGTTTTTGTTGTAACACCTTCGGCATTTACCAGTTTGGTTACTTTAATTTTCTTTTCAACACCTTTAGCAATATCTTCTAAAGATAGTTGCACTCTTACGCGTAGGTTGCTCCCTTTCCTAACTCTTCGTCCACGGCCTCCTCCACCAAATCCACCAAATCCTCCGCCACTGAAGCCTCCTCCTCCAAAAATATCTCCAAATTGAGAGAATATGTCATCCATATTCATTCCACCGCCACCAAAACCACCTCCAGCAGCTCCTCCAACACCTTGATGTCCAAATTGGTCGTATCGTTGTTTCTTCTCAACGTTGCTTAATACTTCATAAGCTTCTGCAGCTTCTTTAAATTTATCTTCTGCAGCTTTATCATCAGGGTTTTTATCAGGATGGTACTTAATGGCCATCTTACGATAAGCTTTTTTTATTTCTGATTCAGAAGCACCCTTGTCAACTCCTAATACTTCGTAATAATCTCTTTTACTCATTTTCTCTTAGTTTGTAAAGTAAAAAGTGTAAAAGTTATTCTTCTCAAACTTTCAACTTTATACTCAATTATTGACCTATAACTACTTTAGTAAATCGGATTACTTTTCCGTTCAATTCATATCCTTTTTCAACAACATCTAATACTTTTCCTTTTTCTTTTTTAGATGGAGCAGGAATTTGAGTAATTGCTTCGTGAAATTCGATGTTAAAATCTTTCCCTATTGCAGATTCAACTTCTTCCAAACCTTTTTGTTTCAAGATAGAAAGCATTTTGTCATGTATGAGTTTTACTCCATCTTTTACACCCTGAATATCATTTGATTCTTCCATAGCTTTAAAAGCTCTTTCAAAGTCATCAATTACAGGTAAAATAGCCGAAATAACGTCTTCACCAGCAGTTTTATAAAGTTCAATTTTCTCTTTTTGAGTTCTTTTTCTAAAATTGTCAAACTCAGAATATAATCTTAAGTATTTATCGGTAGCTTCTTTAACTTTTATCTCTAATTCTTCTTCAGGAGATAATTTTTCTTCAACAAGTTCTTCTACATTATCCTCAACTTGTTGTTCTTCTTGGTTTTCAATTTCTTCTTCTTGTACTTTATCTTTCTTGCTCATTATTTATGATTTTATATTCTCGAAAAACGAGTGGACAAAAATACTACCATTGTACTAATTAGAGCCATAATGACAGTTATTTTCTTAATCAGAAATAATTAGACGTAAAAAAGGCAGAAGAATTAGTCCTTCTGCCTTTAATAATCGTTCAATTTGGTCTTATTTTTTTAGGTGTTTTTCTAAAGCTTGATCTAAAGTTTCACCTCTTAAATTTTTTGCTATAATAATTCCATCACCATCAATTAAGAAATTAGAAGGAATTCCTCTTACTTGATAAAGCATAGCTCCTTCAGCGGGTCTCTTTAAATCACTTACGTGATTATTCCATTCTAATTTATCTTTCAGTATTGCTTTCTCCCATTTTTTTGGATTAGTGTCTAGCGATACATTGTAAACAGTAAATCCCTCTCCGTTAGTAAAGGATTTATCTTTATATGTTTGATATGTTTTAACAACATTTTTATTTTCTTTACGGCATGGACCACACCATGAAGCCCAAAAATCGATTAGTACAAATTGTCCCCTTAAAGAAGATAGTTTTATTTCTTCTCCTTTAGGATTATTAAAAGCTAATTCAGGAGCTACGTTTCCGATAGATAGCCCAATTTTTGGTTTAGAAACAAAACTACTTGTAATTAATACAATAAGGGTTAAACAGAAAAATACTTGAAATTTATAGACCGTTTTCAAAGGATATTATTTTTTTAAGTGTTTTTCGAGTGCAGCATCTAAAGACGGACCTCTTAAATTTTTAGCTAAAATGGTTCCTTTTCCGTCAATTAAATAATTGGTAGGAATTGAATTTACGCCATAGAGTTTGGCACCTTCAGAACTCCATCCTTTCAAATCACTTGTATGGTATTCCCATGTTAATTGGTCTTGTTTTATTGCACTTTTCCATCGATTAGCATCTTTATCCAATGAATAACTATAAACAGTAAAACCCTTTCCGTTCACAAATTTTTTGTCTTTGTATTTTTCATACGCTTTTACTACAGCAGGGTTTTCTCTACGACAAGGGCCACACCATGAAGCCCAAAAATCAATTAAGACTAATTTTCCTTTTAATGATGATAGTTTTATGACTTTTCCTTCAGGGCTTTTATAGGCTAAATCGGGAGCCTTAGAACCAATTGCAAATCCAGCAGGTTTAAACATAAACCCAGCAGTAATTATAATGATTGCACCTAAAAAGAAAGATGCTTTAAATTTTTTTATCGTATCCATAATTTTCATAAGTAAAAAGCAAAAATAAGATTTTTTAGTGTTGAAGTCTGTAATTAGAGCGACATTAACGATTTATTAACTTTTAAATTATCCATCCTTCAATAGGCTTAGGATGACAATGCTCTATAAACGAGTAATGTTGGCTCCTATTGCATTCAATCTATCATCAATAAATTGATAGCCTCTATCTATTTGCTCTATGTTATGAATGGTGCTTTCTCCATCGGCAGAAAGTGCGGCAATCAATAGCGATACACCAGCTCTAATATCTGGGGAAGACATTGCAACTCCCTTTAAATTATACTCTCTATTAATTCCAATAACAGTTGCTCTGTGTGGGTCACATAAAATAATTTGTGCTCCCATATCTTTTAGTCTATCAATAAAAAATAAACGACTATCAAACATTTTTTGATGAATTAAA
>JAJCYN010000157.1 GCA_029262915.1 Flavobacteriales bacterium | reverse complement strand
AAATATTCAAATATTCAATGGCTTTGTTATGATTTTCTATACGGGTATAAACATTAGCTAAATTACTTGAGATTTGTCCAACCTTACTTGGAAAATTATGATTTTCAAAATACTTTAAAGCTTTCAAAAAATATTGAGAAGCAATTCCATAACTACCTATATGATAATACATTAATCCCAATCTGTCATTTCCACTAGCAATTAAAGAATCATCTTCGGGTGAGTGATATAATTTTAATTCTCTCATTTTGTAATGGATAGCTTTAGAATAGCCTTCTTTTTTATGGTATTCATAACTAAGTTGATTCCAAATTTTAGATTTCTCATTTAGACTTAAATCTTGCTTTTCTAATTTATCTCTTAAACTATCAATCTTAGTTTTTTCTTGAGAAAAACTAAATATTGGTAAAAAAAATAGTACGAATGTTAAGGGTAATAACGTATTAACATTTAATTTCATAAAATCGTTCTTGGTTAGTTCTATTAGATAAGCCATCTAAGAAGTAAAAATAATTATTTTTAATTTAGTTAAAATCTAGATTAAGTATTCGAACAGAGAACATATATTATTATTAATTTAATAAAAATAAGCGTTAATCTTTGAAAAAAATAGGAGAGTCGGGTTTAGCTAAAGTAACTTAACTGTTAATGTTTGTTGAGAAGAAATTTGATATCTTCAACTAATTTTTCTACTTCATTTGCTTGAGTGGAAAAACGGTAAAACTGACCAACCACTCAACCCTTGAAACAGAATTTAACAAAATAAAAAATGTAACATAGGTCTTAATTTTTTTGTCCCACTTTTTAGGATGTTTTATAAAAAGCACCTTTGTTTTCTGTCCTTTTTAAGGATTGCTGTACAATAAGGTAAGCTACGGTTATCATGTTTCGAAGTTCAATGAGTTGTGGCGAAATTTTGTTTTTCTTGTACATTTCCTCTGTTTCTTCATACAACATTTTTAACCGTTTATTGGCTTTTTCTAAACGTTCTTCTGAACGTATTATGCCAACGTAATCACTCATTAAATTTTGTAATTCTTTTAGATTATGTGTTATTAAAATTAATTCTTTTGGTTGAGTAGTCCTTTCATCATTCCAGCCTGGAATATTTTCTGGAAGAATAATACTTTCTACTAATTTTATTGAATTTTGAAAGCACCTATCTGCAAAAACCAGTGCTTCTAATAATGAGTTTGATGCAAGTCTGTTTGCCCCATGTAGCCCAGTATAAGCACATTCACCACAAGCATATAAATTTTCAATTGAAGATTGTCCAAACTCATTAACAGATATGCCACCACATAAATAATGTGCTGCGGGAACAACGGGTATCATATCTTGTTTAAGATTAATACCAATTTCATTCATTTTTTGTAAAATATTTGGAAAGTGATTTTTAAACTCATCTATATTTAAATGCCTGCAATCTAGAAAAACACATTCATCCCCACTTTTTTTAAGTTCATTGTCAATTGCTCTTGAAACGATATCTCTTGAGGCCAATTCTTTTCTGTTATCATATTGTTGCATAAACAATTCACCAGATTTATTTCTGAGCAAAGCTCCAAAACCTCTTACTGCTTCAGAAATTAAAAAAGAAGGATTAGTTGTTGAATGATATAATGCAGTAGGATGAAACTGAATAAATTCTATACTATTTAGTATTATTTTGGCACGGTAAGCCATAGCTATTCCATCACCTGTAGCAATAGTTGGGTTAGTTGTGTTTTGATAAACTTGACCAATGCCCCCTGTAGCAAGTAGCGTAATTTTTGATGTAAATGGAATGATTTTTTCATCTATTGTGCTAAAAATGTATGCCCCATAACACAATGGTTTTCTAGAATAAATATCATTTTTTTTATTAAGATGATGTTCTGTAATTAAATCGATTGCAAAATGTTGAGAAAATAAATGAATGTTAGGTTTTTGATAAATTTGATTTAATAACGTCTTTTCGATCTCAAGCCCCGTAATATCTTTATGGTGTAAAATCCTTTTTTTAGAGTGCCCTCCTTCTAAACCGAGATCATATTTTCCATTTTTTTTATCAAAATTAACTCCCCACTCAACCAATTCTTTAAATCGTTTTGGACCTTCGCCTACAACAATTTTTACAATATCTTTTTTGCATAAACCATCCCCGGCTTTTAGGGTATCATTAACGTGCTGTTGATATGAGTCACTAATTTCATCAATTACGACAGCAATTCCTCCTTGTGCATACTTTGTATTAGATTCTTTTTCGTCAGCCTTGGTAACAATTGCAATTTTTGCTTCGGGTAATTCATTGGCAACTTTTATTGCATACGTTAGTCCAGCTATTCCTGATCCAATAATAAGAAAATCAAATTCTGACATGATATTCTAATTTGATAATTTGAGCATTCGTTGAATAGGAATTATCGCCTTTTCTCTAATCTCTACTGGAACATCAATTTCAGGGTGCTCATTTTTTAAACATAGATACAATTTTTCGAGTGTGTTTAATTTCATAAAAGCACATTCACTACAGGCACAAGTATTGTCTTCTTTTGCAGGAGCAGGAATTAACATTTTGTTAGGAACTTCTTGTTGCATTTTATATAGAATACCCGCTTCTGTTGCAACAATAAATTTAGTATCCGAACTTTCTTTTACATGGTTTATCATTCCAGAAGTAGAACCTATATAGGATGCTATTTTTAATATTTCTGGATTTGATT
>JAJCYN010000156.1 GCA_029262915.1 Flavobacteriales bacterium | reverse complement strand
CATATTTGATGTACAGGTTTAATAAAACTTCTGTATCTGAATTACTTCTAAAAACTATTCCATCAGCAATTAACTCTTCTTTTAATTCTTGATAATTATAGATTTCTCCATTAAAAACAATGATATATCTTTCACTAGTGTCTATAAAAGGTTGGTTCGCTTCTTTTGATGTATCAATAATAGATAATCTTGCGTGGCCAAGCGATAAATTTTTAAATTTTGCTGTGCTTCTGTTGTCAGGACCTCGCTTGGAAAGTGTACGAGTAGCCGTAGCAATTTTGCCGAGTTCTTTCTCATTAGAAGATACAATTCCTACAATTCCACACATAAATTATTGTACGCTACTTTTTAAATCAAGTTGTTAATATAAACAAAAAATCCCTCTCCAGAACTGAAGAGGGATTTTTAATAATTCTATAAAATCACATATGAATTACTTCATCGTAAGCTGCTGCTGCTGCTTCCATAATCGCTTCACTCATTGTTGGATGAGGATGTACTGTTTTGATTAATTCATGACCAGTAGTTTCTAATTTTCTGATGGCAACAATTTCAGCAATCATTTCAGTAACGTTAGCACCAATCATATGAGCACCTAACAATTCACCGTATTTTGCATCAAATATTAATTTAATAAATCCATCCTTATGACCTGCTGCACTAGCTTTACCTGATGCTGAAAAAGGGAATTTACCAACTTTTAATTCATAGCCTGCTTCTTTTGCTGCTACTTCAGTCATACCAACTGATGCAACTTCTGGTGAAGCATAAGTACATCCTGGAATATTTCCATAATCTAATGGTTCAACATCCATTCCTGATATTTTCTCTACACAAATAATACCCTCTGCAGAAGCAACGTGTGCTAAAGCGTGTCCTTTAGTTACATCCCCAATTGCGTAATAACCAGGAATGTTTGTTTGATAATAATCGTTGGTTAAAATAATATCTTTGTCAATTGCGATGCCAACATCTTCTAATCCGATATTTTCAATATTTCGTTTAATTCCTACAGCAGAAAGAACAACATCGCAATCAATTGTTTCTTCTCCTTTTTTTGTTTTTACTTTGACTTTACAACCAACACCTTTTGTATCAACACTTTCAACAGAAGATGAAGTCATTACTTTAATTCCTGATTTTTTGAATGAACGACCCAATTGCTTTGATACATCAACATCTTCAATCGGAACAATATTTTCCATAAACTCAACAATTGTTACATCAACACCCATTGCATTGTAAAAGTAAGCGAACTCTACTCCTATTGCTCCAGAACCAACAACTACCATTTTTTTAGGTAATTTAGGTAAAACCAATGCTTCTCTATATCCAATTATTTTTTTACCATCTTGTGGTAAATTTGGCAATTCTCTTGAGCGTGCTCCAGTTGCAATAACAATATTGTTAGCAGCATATTCGGTTACTTTTCCAGCATCATCAGTTACATCAACTTTTTTGCCTGCTTTAACTTTTGCTGTTCCTTTTATAACATCAATTTTATTCTTTTTCATTAAGAACTGAATTCCGTTACTCATTCCTTCAGCTACATCTCTACTTCTTTTTACAATAGCAGGAAAATCAGCATCAGCACCCTTAATTTTAATTCCATAATCCTCAGCGTGGTTAATGTATTCAAAAACATTAGCACTTTTTAGTAACGCTTTTGTAGGAATACATCCCCAGTTTAAGCATATCCCTCCTAACTCAGCTCTTTCAATTACAGCTGTTTTCATTCCTAATTGAGAAGCTCTGATAGCAGTAACATATCCTCCAGGACCACTTCCAACAACAATTAAATCGTAACTCATACTCTTAATGTTTAATTTTTTCTTAATGAACGGCTAAATTAGTGAAAAAGTAGAAAGTTAAAAGTAGAAAGTCCATAAAGTTTAAAAGTAAAAGACAATAATATTTTTCCGACTTTTGACTTTACAAACTTTTAATTTTTCAACTCAAAAAATGAAATACATCGTTTCCTATCAAAAGCCAAACAACCATTATATGGATATTGAATTTATTATTGATAATGTAACTTCAGACAAATTAGAAATTCAACTACCAGCCTGGCGACCAGGAAGATATGAGTTAGGAAATTTTGCTAAGAATATTCAAAAATGGGAAGTTTTTGATAAAAGTGGAAATTCTCTTTCGTCAAAAAAAATCACCAAAGATTTATGGGAAGTTGAAGCAAATGGAAATCAAACCATCCATATTAAATACAATTATTTTGCGAATGAAATAAATGCAGGCTCATCTTATTTAGATGACAAACAGCTATATGTTAATGGTGTAAACTGCTTTTTATATGTTCCAAATAGAATGGATGAAGAATGTGAATTAGAATTGAAAATTCCTTCAGATTATGAAGTAGCTTCAGGGTTAAAAGAAATAGTTAAGCACCAATATCTTTGTAAAGATTTTCACGAATTAGTTGATTGTCCATTTATTGCAAGTAACAGTTTACAGCATCATAGTTATGATGAAAGCGGAGTGAAATTTCATATCTGGTTTCAAGGAGAATGTAAACCTGGTTGGGGTTTATTGGAAACCGATTTTAGAAAATTTTCCAATGCTCAAATAGCAGCTTTTGGAGATTTTCCAAGAGAAGATTATCACTTCTTGTTTCAAATATTAACACACAGAACTTATCATGGTGTTGAACATAGTAATTCTACTGTAATTTCATTAGGTCCATCTTATGACATTATGAAAAAAGAAGGTTGGTACAATGAAATGTTAGGTGTTAGTTCTCA
>JAJCYN010000155.1 GCA_029262915.1 Flavobacteriales bacterium | reverse complement strand
ACAACACATTTACTATCAGTAAACCGACAAGTACAAGTATTGGAATAAATGATTGAAGTAAAGATGGGTTTTTTATGGTACTCATTCAATAATAATTAACAGTTAACAATTATACTCATTTAGATACAATTATGAGCATTTAAACCATCTTTTATGTCAACTTTATTGTTAAAAAATTGTTGGTTAAAAATTATTTTATTTTTCATATGCTAAGCTCTTCTGTTTAATTTTACCTTGCTTAATTATTCTATAATTTAACCATTAACATTTAATGTTTTTAATATTTGATACTGAAACTACTGGGCTTCCTAAAAATTACAAGGCACCTGTTTCCGATTCTGATAATTGGCCAAGAATGGTTCAAATTGCTTGGCAATTACATGATAATTCTGGAAAATTATTGACAGCAAAAAATTACATTGTAAAACCAGATGATTATGATATTCCTATAGGGGTTTCTAAAATACATGGAATTACCACTGAACGAGCTGAACGAGATGGATACGATTTAAAATTTGTTTTAGGAGAATTAAAAATAGATTTAGAAAATACCAAATATAATGTTGGTCATAATATTGTGTTTGATATTAATGTTGTTGGAGCAGAATTTTATCGTTTAGGAATTGAGAACGATTTAGCTGAAAAAGCTGATATTGATACAATGAAAACTTCTGTCGATTTTTGTGCTATTCCAGGCGGACGAGGTGGACGATTTAAATATCCTAAGCTTACCGATTTACACATTAAACTTTTTGGTAAAGATTTTGGAGATGCTCATGATGCTGCTTATGACGTAGATGCTACTGCTCGCTGCTTTTTTGGATTAATCAAAAATAGGGTAATTCATCCACAAGAAGTTATTGATGTTGAAGGGGTAGTTTATGAAGCTCCCCAATTAGCTGAAGCTAATTTTGTTGATCAACAAAAAGAAAAGGAAGCATTACAAGAAAATATAAAAGTTACTACTGAAGTTAGCAGTGAACTTAAGGATGTTCCTTTCATACAATTACACAACCATTCTCAATTCTCAATTCTTCAATCCACTACAAAAGTAGGAGGTCTGATAAATAAAGCCAAGGAATTAGGGATGGATGCTATTGCTCTTTCCGATCATGGTAATATGATGGCAACTTTCCATTTTGTAAGAGATGCCTTAAAAAATGATATTAAACCAATTGTTGGGTGTGAATTTTTTCTTTGTCATGATAGAAACGACAAATCATACAAAGATGATGGTTTTCAAACGGTTCTTTTAGCAAAAAACAAAAACGGTTATCAAAATTTAATCAAATTAGCTTCTTATGCCAATATTGATGGTTTTTATTATGTTCCTCGAATTGATAGAGAAATTTTACTCCAATATAAAGATGATTTAATTGTTTTATCAGGAGGTATTTGGGGAGAAATTCCGAACAAAATATTATTTGAAGGAAAAAAACAGGCTGAAGAAGCTTTATTATGGTGGAAGGAACACTTTGGTGATGATTTCTATATTGAGTTAAACAGACATGGAATAGATGAAGAAAATGACATTAATAAAGTATTATTAGAATTTGCAGAACAACATCAAGTTAAGTATGTGGCTTGTAATAATTCTTATTACGTTAATAAAGATGATGCAGAATCACATGATATTTTGTTGTGTATTAGAGATGCAAAACCTGTAAGTCAACCTAAAAAATATATTGGTTCAAGAGGTAGAGAATTTCGTTTTGGATTTCCCAATGAAGAATTTTATATTAAGTCTGGTGATGAAATGAAGCAGCTTTTTGCCGATTTGCCAAAAGCTATTATCAATACACAAGAAATTGCAGACAAGATTGAAACTTTTGAATTAGCTCGAGATGTACTACTTCCCAATTTTGACATTCCAGAGGAATTTAAAGATTCACAAGATGAAGAAGATAATAGCTTAAAAATAGGTGAAAACAATTATCTGAAGTACATTACCTTCGAAGGAGCAAAAAAAAGGTATGGAGAAATTACCGATGACATAAAAGAACGTATCGATTTCGAATTGAGTGTAATTAAAAATACTGGTTACCCAGGTTACTTTTTAATTGTTGAAGATTTTATTCGAGAAGCTCGAAAAATGGGTGTATCCGTTGGACCAGGAAGAGGTTCTGCAGCAGGTTCTGTTGTTGCTTATTGTACTTGGATAACCAATATTGACCCTATAAAGTATGACTTACTTTTTGAGCGTTTCCTAAATCCTGATAGAATATCAATGCCAGATATAGATATCGATTTTGATGATGAAGGAAGAGGAAAGGTTATGGATTATGTGATTGAAAAATATGGCTCCAGTCAAGTGGCACAAATTATTACTTATGGTACAATGGCTGCAAAATCATCTATCAGAGATACGGCAAGAGTACTAGAATTGCCATTAGACGAAGCAGGAAGGTTGGCAGGTTTAATTCCGGATATCAAGCTTAATAAAATTTTTGGAATGAGCGAAGACGACCTTAGAGTAAAATTAGGCCGTCCTGAAGATTTTGAAAGGGCTAAACAATTAAAAGACATTGCTAAAAAAGATTCTTTAGAGGGTAAAACAGTAAATCAAGCATTATTGGTTGAAGGCTCAATGAGAAATGTGGGAATTCACGCTTGTGGTGTAATTATCACTCCAGATGATATTACTAATTATGTACCAGTTGCTTTAGCCAAAGATTCTGATATGACTTGTACGCAGTTCGATAATTCAGTTGCTGAAGATGCAGGATTGTTAAAAATGGATTTCTTAGGATTAAAAACACTGACGCTAATAAAAGATGCTATTGAAATTGTAAAAGATAAACATGGGATAGAGCTAGACCCAGAGAATTTTGATTTAGAAGATGAAAAAACTTACGAGCTTTTTCAGCGAGGAGAAACAACAGGAATATTTCAATATGAATCAGCAGGAATGCAAAAACATATGCAGCACCTTAAGCCTACTGTTTTTGCAGACTTAATTGCAATGAATGCACTTTACCGACCTGGTCCGATGGAATACATTCCTTCTTTTATTAATAGAAAGCATGGAGATGAAGAAGTAGTTTATGATTTACCCGATATGGAAGAATACCTTAAGGAAACTTATGGCATTACGGTTTATCAAGAGCAAGTAATGCTTTTATCTCAGAAATTAGCAGATTTCACTAAAGGTGAAGCTGATGTATTGCGTAAAGCAATGGGTAAAAAACAAATTACGGTGCTCGATAAAATGAAACCTAAATTTATTGAGCAAGCAAAAGAAAAAGGTCACCCAGAAGATAAATTAGAGAAAATATGGAAAGATTGGGAGGCATTTGCTGCTTATGCTTTTAATAAATCTCACTCCACATGTTATGCTTTTATTGCTTTTCAAACAGCTTTTTTAAAGGCTCACTATCCTGCTGAGTATATGGCTTCGGTATTGAGTAACAATATGAATGACATTAAATCGGTAACCTTCTTTATGGATGAATGTAGAAGAATGGGGATTGAAGTATTAGGACCAGATGTAAATGAGTCGGTAAGTAAGTTTACTGTAAATAAAAAAGGAGCAATCCGGTTTGGATTAGCTGCTATGAAAGGTGTTGGAGCTAAAGCTGTTGATGCCATTGTTGATGAAAGAAACGAAAATGGTCCTTTTAAATCTATTTTTGATGTAACTAAACGAATTGATTTACGTGCTGCTAATAAAAAAACATTAGAAAGCTTAGCATTGGGAGGTGGATTCGATTCTTTTGATAATGTCCATCGAGCACAATATTTTGCAGATTTAGATGGTTTAACTTTCTTGGAAAAAGCAATAAAATATGGTAATAAATATCAGGAGAATTTGAATTCTGCTCAGGTTTCTATGTTTGACAATGTGGAAGGAGAAGAAATTGCGGAGCCAGTTATTCCTCCTTGTGAAGAATGGAGTACATTGGAGAAACTAAATCAAGAAAAAGAAGTAGTTGGTATTTTTATTTCAGGTCATCCGTTGGATGATTTTAAATTAGAAATAAGCAATTTTGCAAAAGGTAACCTTGGTCACTTAGCAGATTTACAAAAAATTAAAGGACATGAATTAGCTATTGCTACTATATGTTCTGGTGTACAAGATAGAATGACAAAAAAAGGAAAACCTTTCGGGGTGTTGTCTGTTGAAGATTATTACGCTTCTTATGATTTTTTTGTTTTTGGTGAAGATTATATTAAGCTCAAACCTTACTTTGTTCATGGTCAATACTTATTTATAAAAGGAAAAGCAATGCCACGCAAGTGGAGTAAAGACGAAAACGAGTTGGAATTTAAAATTTCCTCAATAGAATTACTATCTGAATTAAGAGAATCGAAAGTAAAAGGCATTACCATTAACGTTGAAAATGAAAAGGTTACAGAAGAATTAATCAATAACATTAAAGCAATATTAGAGATACATCAAGGTAAATGTGAATTTTCAATACAAGTAAAAGATAAAGAAGAGGGTATTATTAAACTAAGTTCTAGAAGTAAAAGAGTAGATTTAAATGATGATTTTTTACAACAAATGAATCAAATGGAGGAAATAACTTATAAGTTAACCTAAAATGATGTTTTCTATAACGTGTTGTGAAATGACAATTTGTCTTTTAACAAACAATGGTGCAAAAATTGACGTTATGAAGGCAAGTAAACAAATTAAAAAAATTAATTTTAGAAAATAATTAAAAACTAGATAGCTATGGCATTAGAATTAACAGACGCAAATTTTGAAGAAAATGTATTAAACTCAGATAAGCCAGCATTGGTAGATTTTTGGGCAGTTTGGTGTGGACCATGCAGAATGGTTGGGCCAGTTGTTGAAGAAATCGCTAATGATTATGAAGGTAAAGCTGTAGTTGGTAAAGTTGATGTAGATAACAATCCTGAGATTGCCCAAAAATATGGTATTAGAAACATACCCACTATTTTGTTTATTAAAGATGGTGAAGTGGTTGATAAACAGGTTGGAGCAGTAGGAAGAGCTGCTTTAGCAGAAAAATTAGATGCAATGCTTTAATAAAGAGTAAGTAATTTAAATAAAATTAATTTATAAACCCAAGAGGATATCTCTTGGGTTTTTTTGTGACCCTGTAGGGATTCGAACCCCAAATCTCCTCGGCCGTAACGAGGTGCAGTATCCAGTTATGCTACAGGGCCAAAATAAGAGTGCAAATATAAAAT
>JAJCYN010000154.1 GCA_029262915.1 Flavobacteriales bacterium | reverse complement strand
AAACTTTTCTATTTTATCCGAAAAGAAAATTACCCCAACTTTATCGTTGTTTTGAATTGCTGAAAATGCCAATACAGCACATATTTCAGTAGCTAATTCTTGTTTTGTTTTTTGTTGTGTTCCAAATTCTTTAGATCCACTTACATCAACTAATAACATTACAGTCAACTCTCTCTCTTCCTCAAAAATCTTTACATAAGGGTGATTAAACCGAGCTGTAACATTCCAATCTATTGTTCTAATCTCATCTCCATGTTGGTATTCTCTCACCTCACTAAAAGCCATTCCTCTTCCTTTAAAGGCAGAATGATATTCACCCGAAAAAATTTGATTGCTCAAACCACGGGTTTTAATTTCAATCTTTCTGACTTTCTTTAAAAGCTCAGATGTGGAGTTTGTATTAGACATAAGGTTTTAAGATTGCAAGATTCAAGACTTAAGAAGATTAGTTTGTTGTAACCTTTGTGTCTTTGTTCTCTTTTCTATCTATGGGATTTCAACGTTGTTTAATATTCCGTTTATAATTTCCTCTGATGAAATGTTTTCTGCTTCAGCTTCGTAACTTAAACCAATTCTATGCCTCAATACATCATGGCAAACTGCCCTAACATCCTCAGGAATTACATAACCTCTTCGTTTAATAAATGCATAAGCTTTTGAAGCTAATGCTAAATTAATACTTGCTCTTGGTGAACCTCCAAAGGTGATTAAATTTTTATAATCGCTTAAATTATGGTTTTCGGGATATCGAGTTGCATCAACAATATCAACAATATATTGTTCTATTTTCTCATCCATATATACTTCTTTAACCACCTCTCTTGCTTTAAGAATATCTTTAGGGTGAAGTACACAGTTTGGCGTAGGAAAACCTTTGATGGAATTTCTAATAATTAATTTTTCTTCTTCTTTTGTAGGATAATCCAGCACTACTTTAAGCATAAATCTATCCACTTGGGCTTCTGGTAAAGGATAAGTGCCTTCTTGTTCTACTGGATTTTGAGTTGCTAAAACTAAGAAGGGCTCTTCTAGTTTAAAGGTTTCTTCACCAATGGTAATTTGTTTTTCCTGCATTGCTTCTAATAAAGCACTTTGCACTTTTGCCGGAGCTCTGTTAATCTCATCGGCCAAAACCAAATTGGCAAAAATAGGTCCTTTCTTAACGCTAAATTTTTCCTGTTTTTGATTGTATATCATCGTTCCAACAACATCAGCAGGCAATAAATCAGGAGTAAATTGTACTCTACTAAATTTGGCATCAATGGTTTTAGACAAGGTGGTAATGGCTAAAGTTTTTGCCAACCCAGGAACACCTTCAAGTAAAATATGTCCATTTGATAATAAACCTATTAGTAATCTTTCGGTCATATGTTTTTGACCAATAATTACTTTTTCCATTTCCATTGTGAGCAAATCAACAAAAGCACTTTCTTTTTGTATTTTCTCATTTAATGCCTTTATATCTACATTAGATGTCTGCGATTCATTACTCACGGGAGTCTCAACTTCAGGCTTGTTTATATTTATTTCTTCTTCCATAAAATTTGTTTACAATAAATTCAAAGATAAGAAGCGAAATTAAGTATAGCAATATTCAATAACAGCTCTTTGTTAAAAAATGTTAACGAAATTTTAAACTTCTTTATAGATGATTCTTGATATTTGCAGCTTAAATTTAGTTTATGGAAAAAGAACTTACCCTTACAGCAACCATTAATATGGTTAAGGAGTTTCACGAAGCTTTTAAAATTGGTAATGAGGAAAAACCTATTGCGGAAATAGCTAAAAAGGACTACCTTTTGAGGTATAAATTAATGAGAGAAGAGAATGAAGAGTATTTAGAAGCTGCAGAAAATGGTGATTTAATTGAAATTGCCGATGCTTGCGGTGATATGTTATATATTCTTTGTGGAACTCTTTTAAAACATGGTTTACAGTATAAAATTGAAGAGGTTTTTAGAGAAATTCAATCAAGTAACATGAGTAAACTAGATAGTAACGGTGAACCAATTTATAGAGAAGATGGCAAAGTGCTAAAAAGCGATTTGTACTTTAAACCAGCTATCAAAACCATTTTAAACAACTAACTAACTTATTTTTTCAGTTTCGGATTCATTGCATCTGTTAATCCTTCTCCTATTAAGTTATAGATGGTAACAGTAATAAAAATTGCAAATCCTGGAAAAATTGCCAACCACCAAGCTGCCGAATCTTGGCGAGCAGAAGATAATAATGAACCCCACGTAATTGTTTCTGCAGGAACACCAACTCCTATAAAAGACAACGTTGATTCTATCAGAATAGCTGAAGCAATACCGAAAGCGATAGATATTAATACTGGTGATAGAGCATTTGGTAAAGCATGTTTTAATATAATTCTAAATTCTTTATAACCTAAAGCGTTTGCTGCTTCAATGTATTCGAGGTTTCTAACGCGTAACAATTCTGCTCTAGTAAATCGAGCAATACCCGTCCAAGTAGTTAGCCCTATTATCATCATTACAATAAAAATAGAAGGTTTTGCCACAACTGCTGCAATAGAAATAATTAAAAATAAACGAGGAATAGAAACCACCACTTCTATTAACCTGCTAATTAAAATATCTGCCGGTATTGTTATTTTTTTGGATAGAAAAGGAATTTTTTTGAAAAGGGAAGCAATCAGTTTAAATGCAAACATAATTGCTCCAAATAGGATGAAGCTAATGAAAATTTCTATGGCAAAACTCCCAAAAGATTCACCAATAGCATCAGAAAGAATATAGGATCTTACTCCAAAAGCGTAAAACAATGCGGTTATAAACCCTAGTATATAGATACTCAAAGAAGTGATACTCATTTTCATTTTATCATCTCCATAATAACCAGCAATAGCTCCAAAAAATATGCCTATCAGGGCAGCAATTCCCATAGAAACAATCCCTACCAACAAAGCTATTCTTGTTCCGTGTATCATTCCAGCAAATACATCATGTCCAAGAGCATCTGTTCCTAACCAATGATTCCATTTTGATGATTCGACTTGTTGTTCATCAAAAGGACCTACAGATGTATTTAAAAAATCAATATTTTTTGGTAAATAGGGTGATAATGGCCATACTGCCCATTCATATTCTAAATCTTTCCAAGAAACGTTTACAAATTCTTTATCCCAATCTGCTAAACCCATATCTACAGCATATTCTTTTAGAATCGGGTAATACACTTCTCCATTATATTTCGCAGCAATTGGCTTTTCATTGGCTAAAAAATCAGCTAGCATCGCAATAATTACGAATAGATAAACAGTTCTTAGTGACCATACCGCAATTTTGTTTTTCTTAAATTGCTTT
>JAJCYN010000153.1 GCA_029262915.1 Flavobacteriales bacterium | reverse complement strand
ACGAAAGCATCTGAGCCTATACTAAAGCTTGATAATGTGAAAACTCCAACTCCAGGGTCAAAATCTACAGCTCCGCTAAAATATCCCGCTGTATAAATATTTTGATTAGAATCTATAGCAACAGATAGGCCTGAACAAAATCTGCCAATAGCTCCCATTGTTTTATTCCAAACATAATTTCCTTGGTTGGTTAACTTCAATATAAAAATATCATTAACTCCTATGCTGATAAAATTTGCGACTCCTATGCCTGGATCAAAGTCAGCTGTGTCTTTGAAATTTCCAGTAATATAAATGTTATTGTTATTGTCCAATGCAATAGATTCGCCAACAAGATTATTAGTTCCCCCTATTGATTTTGCCCAAACAAAATTTCCATTAGCATCTAATTTTTGGATAAATAGGTCAGTATTATTGGCAATCAGGTTAAAAACTCCGGGTCCAGGATCAAAGTCAACTGTGTCTATAAATCTTCCGGTCGCATAAACATTCCCTGAATCATCTACTGCTATAGAATGAATAAAATCAAAATTAATACCTCCATTTGCCGAGGCCCATTCAAGATTTTCCATTTGACTCTTTCCTATTTTCATAAAAAAGATTAGCGTTAATACTAATATGTATTTCAAATATTTCATAATGATTTCTACTTTTAGATTTATGGTAATCCAAAAATATTGAAGAATGTTCTTGAGAAAAAAAGAATGTTGTAAACGACAAAATTCTGCTTACAAACAACAAGATAATGTTTGTTTAACCTTTTAGAATTAAATTAAATCTACGCGACTTAAAAGCTCATCACGATATTGCCTCCCAACAGGAATTTCAATTTTTCCGATTTGTACATTATCGTAACTAAAACTTTCCATATTCTCAAAATTAATAATGTAAGATTTGTGGACTCGAATAAAGCTTTCAGGAAGTTTCAATAATAGGTTTTTCAGGCTACTTCTAACCAAGTAATTATCACTTTTTAAAATAATTTTGCAATAAATATCTTCTGATGTAATGTAAAGAATGTCTTTAAATTTCACTTTAATAACAGCATTATTCTTTTTCACGAAAATACTATCACTTTCAATTTTAGGGTTTTCTTTATCTTCAACAGGTGTGTTTGAAAGTGCTATTTCTATAGATGTAAAAAGATCTTCTTTGGTAAATGGTTTTACCAAAAAAGAATTTGGTTGCACTTCTTTAGCACGTTTTATGGTGTTTTCATCAGTATAAGAGGTTACAAAAATGCAAGAAACATTATTTTCTTTTTTTAATTCTCTAACCAGTTCTATTCCGTCTGGCAAACCTTTTAGGTTAATGTCTACTAAGATAATATTAGGCTGGGTCTCTTTAAACAGAGTAATTCCCTCTTGATAATTAATAGCTGTACCTACGTGTAAATAACCTAATTCACTAATTATTTTTGCAGTTTTTTCTGCAATAATTAATTCATCTTCTACTATTAATATTTTAATTTTTCCCATAGGAATCATTTGCTAAGTTGAAAAAATTATTTGAAATGTAGCTCCATTATTATTTGTAATAGCTAATTCACCACCAATTTGTCGGGTTAAAATCTTAACCAATTTTAATCCCAAAGATTCGCTTTTCTCCATATCAAAATCATTAGGCAATCCAATTCCGTTATCTGCAACTTTTAGTTCTATTTTATTCTCTTTTATGGCATTCAATTCTATGCTAATATTTCCTGTTTCTTGTTGAATGAATGCATATTTATACGCATTGGTTACTAACTCATTAATCATTAATCCTAAAGGAATAGCATTATCAATATCTAAAGTTATGTTATTTGCTTTAATGTTTATTGATATGTTTTTTCCTTTTTTGAAAATAGTATTGAGGTTTGTTATTAGTTTTTCTATATAATCTTGTAAATTAACTTTAGAAAAATTAGCTGTTTGGTAAAGGTCTTTGTGGATTAATGCAATAGAATTGATTCGAGCCTGCCAATCTCTAACTGTTTTTAAAGTTTCTTCGTCTGTAATATTTATCGTTTGCAATTCAATAAGGCTAGAAATAATCTCTAAATTATTTTTTACCCGATGATGAATTTCTTTAAGTAACATTTCTTTCTCTTCTAATGACGCTTCTATTTGCTCATTTTTATCTTCTATTTGACTATTTTTTTCTTGCAGTGTTTTATTTGTTTTTCTTTTTTGATAGTAACTATAAAAGATAACCACAGAAAGTAGAATTAGCAGAATAATCCCTCCTATTAATGTTTTACTTTGGAGCGCTTGTCTGTTTATTTCTATCTCATTTTTTTCCAATTCAGCGTCTTTTAATTGAATTTCTAAATTTCGTTTATCTGCTTCATATTTAGAATTCAATTCTATGGTTTTATCTGCTATCGATTTATTTAACAAGCTATCTTTTAACTCTGTATATAGCTGGTGATATTCTAAAGCTTTTTTATCGTTATTAATGTTCTGGTAATTAAGTGAAAGATTTAGATAGGTTTCCTCTAATATTTCTATCAATTCCAATTGCTTAGCTAAATCGATGCTTTCCTCGGCATATTGTATGGCCTTATTATAATTTCTTCGCCTTTGAAACACCTTGCTTATTGAGTTTAAATTGTAAGCGATTCCTTCATCATAATTCAACTCTTTATCTAATTTTAAAGATTTCATGAAATAACTTAATGCTTTTTGAGAGCTATCAAGTTGTAAATAAATTTCTCCTAAACTATTTAAACAATTAGAAGCTTCATCTTTAAACCCTAGTTTTTGGTTGATAGCTAATCCTTTATTGAAATAGTCTACACTTAAGTTTGGTTGATCCATTTTACTATAGATAATCCCAATGTTATTATATGATTTCGCCATTCCTCTGTAGTTGTTTAATTCTTCCTCTTTTTTAAGGGATAATTCTAAATATTCTAAGGCTTTTTCATAGTTTCCTAATCTCTTATAAATGTTTGCAACATTATTAGTGGTTCTGGCAATTTCTTCGTCATTTTTTGTTCTTTCAGCTATTATAAGTGCATCTATATAGTGGCTCAATGCTTTATTGTAATTACCTTGTTTTTTGTACAAAAGGCCAATGTTATTTAAGCTCAAAGAAATTCCATTGTTATCATTTGAACTTTTAAAATATTCATAAGCTAATTCTTGCTCTGATAAAGCTTCTTTATATTTTCCTTGATCTTTGTAAATATTCCCAATATTATTGTGAACGTGAGCCATTGTAGTCGTATCCTTTATTGTCTCCAATAACACTAAAGATTGATTAAAGTAATCTAATGCCTCTTTGTAATTATTTAACTTTCTATTCACAATCCCCAACCTATTAAAGCTCAAAGCTATTTGATGAGAGGAATTTATTTTTTTACTTAAATACAACGATTTTTCAGCATAGCGTTTAGAATTTTTAGGCGATACTGTTGTATATTCTTTAGAAATAACTCTATATATAATTGCCTTTTCTTTGTCATTTCCTTTTTCTACTATAGAAAATAAACTGTCTATTTTAGATGTGGTTTGTGCAATTGAATAAAATGGAACAATAAAAATAATGAGTAGTATGGTTAAGCTAATTCTTTCGATGATATTTGATTGTTTTTTATTCATTAGTAAAATACCAAATATCTGATTTTTATAGCTAATAGAATATTGAGCATAATCACAATAAATGATTGAAATTCGTTCAAGTTCAATTAAAATATTTCGAGA
>JAJCYN010000152.1 GCA_029262915.1 Flavobacteriales bacterium | reverse complement strand
CAACAATTGTTATTTCCAGAAACAATTGATTTTACAGCTGCTGATGCTGAGTTATTGAACGAATTACAAACAGATATAAAAAACTTAGGTTTTGATTTTGATAAGATGGGTAAAAGCAGTTTTGTAGTGAGTGGAGTCCCTTCGGAATTAAAAGAACAGAACATTAAAAAGATATTAGAAGAATTGTTGGAACAATTTAAATTAAATGAGAATGAATTAAAATTAGAGAAACACGAAAACTTAGCCATATCTATGGCAAGAAGTGCAAGTACTAAATCAGGTAAAAAATTGTCTTATGAAGAAATGAAAGCACTGGTTGATCAACTTTTTGCTTGTGAAATGCCATACAGTTTACCAAATGGAAAGCCAACTATCATCACTTTAAATTTAGATGACTTGAACCAACAATTTGATTACTAAATATGAATTTTAGGAACATACCACCAGTTGTAAAAAATCTGTTAATTATAAATGGATTATTTTTTTTAGCGACATTGTTACTTCAAAATCAAGGAATAGATTTAGCTAAATATTTAGGTTTACATTATTGGAAAAGCCCTGGTTTCTATCCTCATCAGCTAATTACGTATATGTTTATGCATGGAGGTTTTACACACATCTTATTTAATATGTTTGCGGTGTTTATGTTTGGGAGAGTGCTGGAAGGAGTTTGGGGACAAAAAAGATTTTTAATTTTTTACATGGTAACTGGAATTGGAGCTGGATTAATTCAGATGTTGGTAGCATATATTAGATTAATGCCGTTAATGGCTGAATTGCCTCAGGAAGATATTAATTTAATAATGACTGAAGGCTATGATTTAATTCAATCTGGGAAAAACTGGGTTGGATTAGGAGGAACTATCAATGGATTAATTAATGGAGTTACAGTCGGAGCTTCAGGAGCAGTTTTTGGTATTTTATTAGCGTTTGGAATGTTGTTTCCAAATACAGAACTAATGTTATTATTTCCGCCAATACCTATAAAAGCAAAGTGGTTTGTAATAGGTTATGGAGCTATTGAATTGTATTCTGGATTTGCTAATAACCCAACAGATAATGTCGCCCATTTTGCTCATTTGGGAGGAATGTTGTTTGGTTTTATTCTAATAAAAATTTGGAAAAAGGATAGGGGGAATTTTTATTAATAATAATGGGTAATCCTTTTATAGATGATATAAAAAATCAATATAAAAATGGTTCAGCATTAATCAAGTTGATATTTGTTAATGTATCCGTATTTTTAATCGTTCATATTCTTGGCAATTGTTTGTGGTTTTTTAATATAAAAAACGGAACCGATCTTGTTGTGAGTTGGTTGGCATTACCAGCAGATTTTTCTCAGCTTATTATTAAGCCCTGGACAATTATTTCCTATATGTTTCTACACGAACAGTTGATTCACATATTTTTTAATTTGTTGGTTTTATATTTTGGTGGTAGAATTTTTATCCAGTTTTTAAACGATAAAAAACTAGTGGTCGTTTATTTTTTAGGAGGTTTAGCTGGAGGGTTAATTTACATTCTTTCTTATAACTTATTTCCTGTTTTTCAGAAAGTTCTTCCAATTTCTGTGGCCTTAGGAGCTTCTGCTTCGGTTATGGCAGTTTTGGTTGCAGCAGCTACTTATGTTCCAAATTTTGTTGTGAGATTGGTGTTTATTGGTAATGTTAAATTTAAGTATATAGCAATAGGATTGGTTGTGTTAGATTTAATCAGAATTCAAGGAAATAATTCTGGAGGACATATAGCTCATATAGGTGGAGCATTATTTGGGTTCTTTTACATTCAACAACTCAAAAAAGGGAAAGATTTTACTTTAGGGTTTAGTCGATTTTTAGATTACTTGAAAGTGTTATTCCAATCACGAAAAAAAATGAAAGTAGTTTATAAAAAGCAAGGAAAAACTAAAACAGATCAAGCTTATAATAACCAGAAAGTAGATAATCAGAAAAAGATAGATGCCATTTTGGATAAAATTTCGAAATCTGGCTACGATAGCTTGTCAGCAGAGGAGAAAGCTATTTTATTTGATGCAAGTAAAAAGTAGTGTATAGTTGTTAGTGTTTGGTTTTTAGAAAATCAAATACTAAAAACTATCAACCAAAAACTAGTTAAGCATTTTTCCCAATTCCATCATTTCATCACGTAAACGAGCCGCTTCAATAAAATCTTCTTCTTTAGCAGCTTTCTTCATTTTTCGTTGGGTTTCTTTTAGGAGTTTTTCAATTTGCTCTCTATTCATATACTGAACAACCGGATCTGCAGCAATGTTTGGTTTTTCATCGATTGAATCTAAATCATAAGCATCCTCAATTACTTTGCTTTGTCCTAAAATTTGAGTTTTAGATTTATTTAACGCTTGTGGTATAATTTCGTTCTCAGCATTATAGTGAGCTTGTTTTTCCCTTCTTCTATTGGTTTCATCAATGGTTTTTTGCATCGATTTGGTAACCTTATCAGCATACATAATTACCAACCCATTAATATTACGTGCTGCTCTACCAGCAGTTTGTGTTAACGAGCGCTCAGAACGTAAAAAACCTTCTTTATCTGCATCTAAAATAGCAACTAGAGAAACTTCTGGTAAATCCAACCCTTCACGTAAAAGGTTTACCCCAATCAATACATCAAAAACTCCTAAGCGTAAATCGCGTAATATTTCTACACGGTCTAAAGTATCTACTTCAGAGTGAATGTAACGGCAACGTAAACCAGCGTTATCAAAATATTTATCCAATTCTTCTGCCATTCTTTTGGTTAAAGTAGTTACCAAAACTCGTTCATCTTTTTCAGCTCTAATAACTATTTCTTCCATCAAATCATCAATTTGATTGAGGCTTGGACGAATTTCAATTTCTGGTTCCAATAAACCTGTAGGACGAATGACTTGCTCTACAATTACACCTTCAGATTGTTTCAATTCATAATCTGCTGGTGTAGCACTTAGATAAATAGTCTGTCCAATTAAAGAAGCAAATTCTTCAAACTTTAATGGCCTGTTATCCATAGCAGAAGGCAATCGAAAACCGTACTCTACCAAGTTCTGTTTTCGAGAACGATCTCCACCATACATTGCTCCAATTTGCGAAACTGTTACGTGGCTTTCATCTATCACCATCAAAAAATCTTTCGGAAAATAATCTAACAAACAGAAAGGTCTTGAGCCTTCAGGCCTTCTATCAAAATAACGAGAATAGTTTTCAATACCCGAACAATAGCCTAATTCTCGCATCATTTCTAAATCGTAAGTTACTCTATCTTCTAATCTTTTTGCTTCAAGTGGTTTACCGATTTCTTTGTAATACTCTACTTGTTTCACTAAATCATCTTGTATTTCATGGATGGCACCTTGCATTCTGTCTTTAGTAGTATTAAAAATATTGGCGGGATAAATATTCAGATAATCAAATTCCTCTAATGTT
>JAJCYN010000151.1 GCA_029262915.1 Flavobacteriales bacterium | reverse complement strand
CTGGAAGTTTTAACCATTCTGGTTCATATTCAGTAAAAATTACAAACAAACCAAAAATCGTTGATGGAATTAAAAATAACCAGCCTATTTTTTTGTATTTGTGTGGAAATAAAAATCGTGTTTTCATTATTTTATTTTTTTATAAATTTAGTTGACTCTCCATATGCTGGAATTTGGATAACATAATAACCCGGTTGCAATTCAGAACAGTTAATTGAATTTATCTCGTTATCAAATTTCCCAGACTTAATTACCTGACCACTCATATTAACTACTTGAAAGTCTATTTCAAAAAAATCTTCAAGAAATTCAGTCTGTAATTCAACGTGTAGTTCTGTAGCTACAGGATTTGGATAAATGTTTTTAATTAAGAGAACTTCCTCACAACCATCTTCGGCTGAAATAAGGAAAAACGCTATTATTAGCAAGTAAATCGTTTTAAGTTTCATATCAAATAGTTTTAAATTATTCTTTAAATGTAAAGTTTATTTTACATATAGACAAGTATATTTAACTTTTTGACCAACTTACTTTACAATATAAAATTACAATAGTTTGTTCTGCTCATATAATATAGGCTTTTCAGCACAAGAAACATTACTTGTTAAAAAATGTTAATTCAATAAAATTTAGAAAATATTATTCACTAACTACTAAAAACTGTTTGTGCCAGCTATTCTTTAGAGGAACTTCCCATTTGGAATCAAAATCTACTTTAGTGGTTACCATATTGTTATAAACAATAGTGTTTTCGTCTATTTCGTTAGTTGCAAGTAAGTCGGTAAAATCATTCATTTTTACTGCTTTTACCTGATCTCCCTTTTTATATGCCTGAACCATTCTATCTAAAAAGGAAACTTCCAATTCTTGTTCTAATTTCTTCATTAAATTTACTGAAGCATCTTGAGCTCTTCCACACATTGTGTCTCCTTCTTCATCAACAAAAAAGACAACAAAAAGGTTATAGAAAATCTGTGTTGTTCCTGTTAACGTTTTTCCATGCGATTCCCAAGACGAAACAAAATCATCCAATTGAACTTTTAAATAAGCAATCTCATCTTCACCAAGATATTTATTGCTTTGGTAAATCCACACCTTTGCACTATCAGGGTATAATGTATAATCTTCCATTGCTATAAATCGTTTGCTTCAGCTATTAGTTCAGCTAAATCATATACTTTAACTTCAGCTTCTTTGTTTTTTAATTTAACCCCATCTGTCATCATTGTCATACAAAATGGGCAACCTGTTGCTACAACATCTGGTTTTACTTCCAAAGCTTCTTCTGTTCTTTCAACATTAATCTCTTTATTTCCTTTCTCTGCTTCTTTAAACATTTGAGCTCCACCAGCACCACAACATAACCCATTGGACTTGCATCGTTTCATTTCTACCAACTCAGCATCCAATTTTTCAATTAAGTTACGAGGTGCTTCATAAACCTCATTTGCTCTCCCTAAGTAACAGGGATCATGAAAAGTAATTTTCTTTCCTTTAAAAGTTCTTCCCTCTATGGTCAGTTTCCCATCGTTAATCAAGTCTTGTAAAAGCTCAGTATGATGCAAAACTTTATAGTTTCCTCCTAGCTCAGGGTACTCATTTTTCAACGTATTAAAACAATGAGGGCAAGTCGTTACAATATGCTTTATTTCGTAGTCGTTGAGTACCTGAATATTACCCATTGCCTGCATCTGAAACAAAAATTCGTTTCCAGCTCTTTTTGCAGGATCTCCGGTACAACTTTCTTCCGTACCCAAAACAGCGAAGTTAATTTCTGCTTTGTTTAAAATTTTAACAAAAGCACGGGTAATTTTCTTGGCTCTATCATCAAAACTTCCTGCACAACCAACCCAAAACAACACATCAAGCTGTTGCCCTGAAGCCATCATCTCAGCCATTGTTGGTACTTTTAATTCACTCATAATATCTATAATTTAGATGAGCTAAACCTCATCCTTCCATTTTAATCGATCTGCTTGCGCAAACTGCCAAGGAGCTCCATTATTCTCTATATTAGTAAATATCCCCGTCCATTCGGTAGGAGCCTTTGATTCCTCCATAATTAAGAATCTTCTTAAATCTACGATAATCGAAAGCGGATCATTATTTACTGGACAAGCTTCTGTACATGCATTACAACTCGTACAAGCCAATAATTCTTCTTCAGTAATGTAGTTCCTTAATAGCGATTTATTATCATTAAAATCTTTTCCATTCTTATCAATCCCCTTGCCTACTTCTACCAATCTGTCTCTAGTATCCATCAGTATTTTCCTTGGAGATAGTGCTTTACCTGTAATATTAGCTGGACAAACATCTGTACACCTACCACATTCGGTGCAAGTATAAGCGTCCATTAATTGTTTCCAAGTCAAATCAGTCACATCTTTTGCTCCGAATCGTTCCGGCTCACCAACAGGTTCTGGTGGTGCAGCATAAGGATCTGCGTTAGGATCAAACATCAGTTCTACTTCTTTCTTAACCGCATCCATATTCGTTAACTGTCCCTTAGGAGTTAGTTTAGAATAAAAGACATTTGGAAATGCTAGTAGTATATGAAAATGCTTTGAATATGGTAAATAATTTAAAAAAGCAAATATTCCAATGATATGGAACCACCATAAACCTCTTTCCATAAGTACCAAGTTGGATTCATTCATTCCAACCAACATACCAACCAACATTCCGCTAACAGGAAATTCTCCTACTTGAGTGTAATGTGCACATAAAATATTTTGAAGTTGAGTATCAGCTGCATTCATAAGTATAAAAGCACTCATTAACAAAACCTCTGTAATTAAAATTAAGTTGGCATCAGATTTTGGCCAAGAAGTCATTTCTTTACTATGAAAACGCTTTATCCTAAGTACATTTCTTCTGATTAAGAAAATAACACAAGCCGTTAATACTAATAATGCTAATATCTCAAAAGAGGAGATAAGGAATGTATAAAGACTCCCTAATGGTGAAAACAGACGATGTTTTCCGGTTAACCCATCTAAAATAATCTCTAATACTTCGATGTTAATAATGATAAATCCAGCATAAACCACTATATGCAATAACCCAGCAGTAGGCTTAACCACCATTTTTGATTGTCCTAAGGCAACTCTAGCCATTAAACTAAACCGCCTGCCTTTATTATCATTTCTATCGAGGTCCTTACCAAGCTTAATATTACGCACTATGGTTCTAACATTTTTCGTAAAAAGACCAAGTGAAACAACAACTAAAACGATAAAGATAATAATGGAAACGTTCATAGAGTTAGTGCTAATTATCTTTTTTGTAGGGTATTTCCTTTTTTGAAAGCACTCTAAAATAGCGTTTAGGATGAAGTTTAATGTCCTCTAATAATTCTTCCATTTCTTTAGTGGCACCTGTTAAATTATTGTATAGAGAATCATTATTTATCAGTTTTCCCATTGTTCCTTCACCTTTGTTTATCTTGTTCATTACGGCAGTCATTCCATCCATAGTAAGCTGTGCTTTAGCTAGTGTAGCATTTATTTCAAGTGCCTTTAATGAGTCAGCTACTTCTCCAAATTTTCTCATGGTAGGTTTTACTGTGGTATTCATTGTAGAACTTATATTTTTTGCTAATAGATCAAAGCTTTCTATAGTGGTTTTTAAATTGGCTAATGCTTGAGATAAGTTTCTTTTATTACGATCATTGAACATTTCATTGAGATTATCTAATGTTTCCGTTAACTTAATAACTGCGGTATCCATAGTGAGCATTAAATTTTCTGCTTTTTCTTTAATAGGTAACATTTGTTCACTAAAATCTTCTAACATAGACAATTCGAAGTCTGATTGAATGGTATCTCCATTATTTAAGGATAGCTCCGAATCACCAAGGTTTAGCCCTATTGCTTTGGTTCCCATAAAGTCCACACTTATCAATTCTGCAACCGAGTTTTTAGGGATTTTAAGCTCGTTTTCAGTAATGTTTAATTTTACAATAACTCTACTTGATTTATCTGGGTGAAAATAAATATCATCAACTACCCCACTTTGTACACCATTTATTATAATTGGAGAGGAAACTGACAATCCCGGAACCTTAGGATATACCGCATAAACGCTCTTACTCTTATAAAATAGATTAGTTCCTTTTACATAATTATATCCCCAAACCAACATAGCTATTGCAAAAATTGCAACAAACCCCACTCTTATCTCTTTGGATATTTTCATTTGTTGTTTATTAATGTGCAAATATCGCTAAAGTGAATTAATATACCAAGTATAAAAAATTATCGTTTTTATTGCCCTTGTAGTTTAAGAGCCTCACTAATTGGTATTCTCTCTCCATCAGAAAAAGCAATAATGAAAGCGTCCTTAAATCCTTTTGCCCGTAATTGTAGTTGTAATCTATTCGCCTCAGTCATATTCTTTTTATCCCCAACGGTGTAACGATACAGCCCTCCTGCCTCATATATACCTACGTTTTCGATCCCATTAAAATTTTCTGGTTTGAGTTCTAGCTTTGTTGATGATGTAGCGATTTGAACCTTAAAAAGAACCCCTTTCTCAACAATCATTTGCTTATTTTTTTTATTGCGTTTTTTATCCTTCTTATTCTCTACTATCGGGTCTTTTTTTTCTTCTTTAACAATTTGTTCTTGTTTTGTCTCTCCTTTTAATATTTCAACCTTTTGTTTCGCTTCAATTTCGTTTTTATATTCTTTAAAAGCTCTAAATACAGCAGAAGCCATATAGTCTTGTCCGATATTTGAAGTTAAAAACTTTTCCTCTTCTTTATTAGTTAAAAAACCTGTTTCAATTAAAACGCTAGGCATATTGGTTTGATGGAGCACTAAAAAACCTGCCTGTTTTACTCCCCTATTTTTCCTTCCAACTCTATCCGTAAATTGTTTTTGAATTTTTGTAGCAAAAGTTAAACTTTGATCTATAAATGCATTTTGGCGCATTGTAAGCACAATATATGATTCAGGGGAATTTGGATCAAAATCACTGTACTTTGCTTTATAATCTTCTTCTAATAAAATTGAAGAATTTTCACGTTTTGCAACTTTTAAATTCGCTTCAGATTTATGCAATCCCATCACATAAGTTTCTGTTCCCAGAGCATTCTTATTATCATTTGCATTTGCATGAACACAAATAAATAAATCCGCCTTTGCTTTATTTGCAATTGCTGCCCTTTCCCATAATTTTAAATATACATCTGTTTTACGAGTATAAACCACTTTAACATCAGGAAAATTCTCTTCAATATGCTTCCCTAATTTCAAAGCGATGGCTAAAGCAACATGTTTTTCTTTAGAATCACCACCTAAGCAACCAGGATCATGCCCACCATGTCCAGCATCAATACAAACTACTTTTACCCCAAAAAAATCAGACTTATCAAGTGCTGAAACTGGATTAAATATAGTTAACCCTATCAACACAAGAAAAGAACATATTATCCGTTTAATCATACCTGAGTTATAATAATGTTAAAAACATACAGTTTATTATTACAAATGTTACTTTTTTTTAGTTTTAACGACTCTTAAAAAATAGTTAATTATCACAACTTTAATGTTAATAATTCTTATCTAAAAACAAGCTATACTCCATTAATTGATAAGAAATTAGCTTTTTAATGAATAACAACATTTATACCAAGTCTTTTGCATTTTATAAAATAGTAGCTACATGTTTACTATTGCTATCTTGCTCTATCGTTTTTGGGCAAGATATT
>JAJCYN010000150.1 GCA_029262915.1 Flavobacteriales bacterium | reverse complement strand
ACTCCGATAAGTAATCCGTAGAATTTCCAAGCAGTATCTTTTCCGTCTGACATTGTTCTAAATTTTTAAATGTGTTAAGACTTATTTTTTAAGTTGGTTTTTAAACCGATTCGAGTGCTAAAGTCCTCTGATAAACAAGATTTTCCGAACACCGACTTTTAACATCTGTTCAATTATAAGGGTGGCTAACTACTATGAAAATGCCTAAAATCTGTTGAAAGATTTTTTAAAGGAAAAGGGCTAGATTTGTGATTAAGACAATTTTTAATAAAACCCTGAATTATGGAAATGCCCAATAGACCTGATCAACATATTACCGAAGATGAATCTTTTAGAATATTTCGGGGTAAAATCCCTAAACATTGGATACTTAGAGATGTTCGTGAAAATGATTACGGAATTGATTGTTACATTGAAATTGTTACCAATAAGCACCAAGTAACAGGCGAATTAATTTCCATTCAGTTAAAAGGAAAGAAGGAAGTTAAATGGAATAAAGAAGGGAAATTAGCTGTTTCTAACGTTAAAATAAGTACAACGAATTACTGGAATAGATTCCCTGTACCCGTGTTCATTTGTCTTATTGATACCACAAAGGAAGAAGCATTCTTTTTGCCCGTTAAAAAGTATATCAAACAAAATTTCTTTGAGTATGCTAAACAAGATCAGTTCACTTATTACTTTGATAAAGACTTCGATATGGGTAGAGAAAATATGCAACTTTTCATTTCATCCTATTTAAGAGAAAAACATATTGACGATTTTAAAGAAAGCATCATAACCTTTGTTTCTCACTACGAAAAGTATAACGAATTTGTTTTGGAAAATACTGGGCGAGATTGTTTTTTAGGTGTTGGAATGGGCAGGGTTTTATTCTTGAAACACTTTTATCAAAATCTTAAATTTTTGATTGATTTTTTAGGTATGGAATGGGAACTAGAATCAATAAAGGAATATCATAAAAAGAGTCAACGATTTGGTGATGATTATTATCTATACGAGCAAGAGGTGGATGAGATAGTAACTAAACTAGAGGAAAAGTTAATACCGTTGTTATTAAAAATACGTGATGTGATAACTATTTCGGAAAAAGAGTATTGGCTGACAATGGATATTGATATGTACAATATCATGAATAATATTGGTGATGATGGTGCTATGTCCTTTTCTTATTACGACTAACATACTATTAAAGAACTAATTCTTATGGTTATAGTCATAATATTATAATTAGTATTTATCACTATAGCCATAATTTACATCACAATATTTATTATTATAATCATAAATTAATTTTGTTTTTTATGGTTATAACCATATATTTGTAATTAATATTTATGATTATAGTCGTATGAAAGACACGAAACAGAGATTAATTATCGAGCAAGTTGACCGTAAACTAAGTGTTTTCAGTCCACTTAAAACCGTTTCCGTTCCTGGAAAGGGATGGATACATACTGTTCGTACGGCACTAAATATGTCTTTACGCCAACTTGGTGAAAGACTGAGTATTAATCCATCCAGTGTTCAAGACATAGAAAAAAGAGAAATGGAGGGTGCGATAACCATAAAAGCACTTCGAGAAGCTGCTGCTGCCCTTGATATGCAGTTGGTATATGGTTTAATTCCGAAAGACGGTTCTTTAGAGACTATGATTGAAAAAAGAGCAGAGGAATTGGCTACACAAATTGTCCAACGAACCTCGCAGACAATGGCTTTAGAAGATCAGGAAGTTTCTAAAGAAAGAATCAGAAAAGCAATAAAGCAACAAACTGCTGAATTGAAATATGAATTACCGAGAACATTATGGGATTAGAAATGGAATATATAGATGGGCAAACCCCTTTAGATGAAGAAGAAAAAGAGGGTTTGCTCATTGCTTCTATAACAACAAGAGGGGAGTTAGATGAATTTGAGCAATTAAACATCCAAAAGGCTGTAAAATGGACATTAACCCAGAGATTTAAGCAAGAAAATATCTTTACCGAAAACTTTATAAAGTTACTTCATAAAAGAATGCTTGATGATGTTTGGGCTTGGGCAGGTTCATTTAGAAGGTCTAATAAAAATATTGGAGGTGATTGGACGAAAGTAGGAATTGATTTAAAGAATTTATTGGATGATGTAAACTATTGGGTGGAAAACGAGACATATCCCCAAGATGAATTGGCTATTCGATTTAAACATCGACTGGTAAATATTCATTGTTTTCCCAATGGAAATGGTCGTCATTCTCGCTTAATGGCAGACATCATTATGAGCAGTATTTATAAAAAGCCTGTATTTACTTGGGGAAAAGAAAATTTAGTAGGCAAGAGTAAAACACGTGAGCAGTACATTAGTGCCATCAGATTAGGAGATAAGGGAGATATAGCTCCACTTATTGAATTTGCAAGAAATTAACCAACGACAATAATATTAAACTAAATATCTATGAACACAAAAAACAACCTATTTTCCGACCCTACTTTTCAGGTTTGGCATTACCATGATGCAGAAGATAGCCTTTTCGTAGGAATAAAAAAGAATAATGAAAATGAAAATTTGGAGAGCTTAACCGAGAGAGTAAGACCCTCACTTAGTGAGATTCTTTGCAAGGAAGTAAATGGAGATTTTTATCCTAAAGATTCTTGCTTTAGTATGGATGAGAAGTTTGTATTGGTGAACAATGAAAATGATGCTACACTTTGTAATATTTAATTAATCCAGAGATATCTGATGGAATTAATCTTAATAATGTTAAAAAAGGAGGTATTCTTTTTTGATTAAACGTTAAGAAAAAATTATTCTTTTCTTTTTCAAATTTATGGCAATTAAAAATAATATTTGCCAAAGTTTTGTAAACAAATGTTTTTAACTATATTTGACTTTTTTATTAGAGAATGAAAAATTCAGAATTAGCTTCTAAACTTAAAGAGCATTTTGCCAATCAGTCTGTTATGACCACAAAAGGGATAACGGAGATACTGGTAAATGCTTTTCCTGATTTGTCTGCAAGTACTATTTCATGGAGGATTAATCAACTCAAAAAAGAAAAGCTCATTTTCCAAACAGGGCGTGGTTTGTATTCCTTTGAATTTAAACCAGAATATGTTCCTGAACTAAGCTTGAAAACCAAACGACTTTACAACCGTGTAAAACCGCTCTGCTCCTCTAAGGTGAGTATTTGGGACACTTCGCTATTGAACACTATTGGTAACACATCTATTGACAGACATTGGGTATTTGTTTCAACTGCAAAAGAAGAGCTAGAACCCTTGTTTAATAAAATGCTTGATTTTAGTAAGCAGATTTTTTTGCAGCCTGATAAAGATGTAATCAGCCGATATATGATGCCTCAAAACGAGGCAATAATTATTACCCCACTCATCTCGGAAACACCATTAGAACAAACTGGTGATTACACATCCCCTTCTATCGAGGGCTTATTGGTAAATGCGTGGTTGAAAAACGAAAGCTATTTACAGCATTTAGGTTTCGATATAACTGAAATATTTAAGAAGGCTTTTGAAAAATACACGGTGAATCAAAGTAAGCTATTAAGATATGCTGCTAGACGAGATAAGCGAAAAGAAATAAACGAACTCATTAAAACAATTGCATAATATGTCCACAGAAGTAATTGAAAAGGAAGATATAGTATTAGAAGACAACCAATTGGTATGTATTCTAACCAACGAAGTAAAAAAGATAAAGGCTCAGGAAAACAACCTCCAGTCTGTAATCAGAATGCTGAATGAAGAGTATGGCTTCGATTTAGATGATATGGAGCGTGACTTCAAAATTGAGTATGAAGACCCTGATACAGGTAAGAATAAAAAGCAGAAAGTTGAGCTGGTAATTTTTGAAAAAGGAAAACCGCACGAACAAGATTTTATCATCCGTATTTGTAGTGTACAGGACGATAAGGTAAAAGATACAGATAAGAAAAAAGGTGTAGCGATTACTTTAGAAAATGCAATGGGTGCAGTTGAAAGTTGTGAATTTGGTTTGTGGGCAAACGGTTCCAGCTATCACTTTTCTCAAAAAGAAGAGGATGCACTTGGTTATGATTGTGAGTTTATTGATTTGTCGGACTTCCCTGGAGAAGGAGAATCTTTAGAAGATTTGGATAGAAATGACCGTTCAATTAGCAGAACTCCTGCTAATGATTCACTCATAAAGGTTTTTAAGCGTTGTCACGATTATGTTTATGGCAATGAAGGGAGAAAGAAGGATGCCTTTTGGCAATTGCTGTATCTGATATTCTGCAAGCTTTATGATGAAAAAAGAAAGTTTATGCCTTCTCCAAATGGGGAAAGTTACCGTAGAAAGTTTTGGGTTGGCGTAAAAGAACAAAACACAGAGGAAGGAAGAAAAGCCGTTGCCAAAAGAATCAAAGGCTTATTCCAAGAGCTGAAAGAAGATGAAATTTTTTCGGAAGTATTTGATGGTAATGAAGCGATTGGACTTACGGATAAAGGATTGGCATTTATAGCCGGAGAACTGGCAAAGTATTCATTCTTGGATGCTTCTGTGGACGTAAAAGGAATGGCTTACGAAACTATTGTAAGCAATACCTTAAAACAAGAGGCTGGTCAGTTCTTTACACCAAGAAACATTGTAAAGGCAATGGTCGAAATGCTTAACCCATCTGAAAACGATAGGGTTTTAGATCCTTGCTGTGGTTCGGGTGGCTTTATGGTGATGGTGTTAGATCACGTACGAAAACAAATAACAAAAGAGCTTTATCCTGATTTAGAAGGGCCACTATTAATGGAAAAGTACAACTCATTGGAAGTAAATGAGCGAGTTCGTATTTATGCTGAAAGGAGCATATTCGGTTTTGATTTTGACCCTGACCTAAAGAAAGCTGCTCGAATGAATATGGTGATGGCTGGTGATGGACATGCCAACGTTTTTCATGTCAACTCATTAGCATATCCTAATTGGGAACATCCAACTGAGATTAAGAAAATCAACAAAAGGATCAAACAAAGTCTGGAAGAAATGAAGGACATGGAAGCTCGCTACGGCAATGATGCTCGTGAAAAATTTGACATGGTGTTTACAAACCCTCCTTTCGGAGCTAAAGTAAAGGTAGAAGAGGAAATTGCTAGTCAATATCATTTGTCTAAATATAGTGATGCTCCTGAAGTATTATTTATAGAAGCTTGCTATAAATTTTTAAAGCCAGGAGGGAAATTAGCGATTGTCTTACCCGATGGAATCTTGGGAAACCCAAATACATTACCTGTTCGGGAATGGATCTTAGACAGGTTTAAAATACTAGCTTCCGTTGACTTGGCTGTAGAAGCTTTTTTGCCACAGGTGGGTGTTCAAGCTTCTTTATTGTTTTTGCAAAAGAAAACAGAAGTGGAACGACAATTAGCTCAGGATAGTGCTGAGGATTATGATGTATTTATGGCTATTGCTGAAAAATTAGGTAAAGACCGAAGAGGTAATCCTGTTTACAAACGTGATGACGATGGTGCAGAATTACTATTTGAAGTCGCTACAAAATATTTAGTCAAAAAGAAAAATAACAGTGAATCCGTACTAAAGACTAGAAAGGAAAAATTAAAACTACTTGATGATGATCTTCCTAAAATAACGGAGGCATATTTTAATTTTTTAAATGGAAAATTATGATTACAGGAAAAATACGGCAGAGCTATATTAATAAAGACTTACGTTTTAATAGTGGTTATTTCTTGAATGAGGACGCTGTTCATAGCAGAATTCTAGAAGAAAACAGCAGCAAGTGTACAACCCTTGACAACCTTGCAGAGGTTTTCAATCCTCCTATATTTAAAAGGCAATTTTGCAAAAATTCTGAAAGTGCCATACCATATTGTCAAAGTAGCGATGTACCAAACGCATTTGAAGGTAGTGACATTTACATAAATAAGGTGCAAGCTACTAAAGTAGGATCAGTCGTAAAAGAAAACCAAATTCTTGTAACTGGGTTTGGTACTATTGGGAATACTCGATTAGTAAATGAATTAAGCCAAGGTATTAGTTATGCAAATAACGCATGTCGAATCGAAGCAAAAGATGAAATAAAATATGGGTATTTGTATGCTTTAATGTCTTCAAAATATGGACGTTCTCAATTAAATAAGAATGCGTCAGGATCAGTCGTGAGATATATTGAAGCTCCTGGTATAAAAAAGACATTAATACCCGTAATTTCTGCTAATAGACAGAAGGAAATACACGATTTAATAGTTAAGGCATCTAAAATAAGAGTAGAAGCAAACATTCTATTAAGAGATGCTCAATCTGAGTTAAAAATGAAGGCAGCATTGCCAGATTTAAAAAACAGTGAATATGAATTTTTTGGTAATCGTGGTGAGGGTCGAGAAATCTCTGTTTTTAAAAGAAATTCCTCTGAAATTTCAGCAACAACTATTAATGCTTTCAATTATTCAAAAAGGATTGAACAAGTAGAAAATCGAATAAAAAAAGGTAATCACCTATCGTTAACAAATTGTTTAGACGATGACCAATTCTTTTCGACTGGATCATTTAAAAGGGTAGAAATCGTATCTCCAAAAGCAATTAAACTACTAAATCAATCGGATATTTTCAATTTAAAAAAGGAAGGGAAAATGCTAGCTAGAAAGCATGTTAAATCAGATAAATTAGTAGAATATGGTGAAGTTTTAATTGCAGGAGTAGGAACTTTGGGTGAAGGGGAAACTTTTTGTAGAGCGATTTTTGCAAATGAAGAATTGAAAGGTCAGCTGGTGGCTGGTGAGTTTATAAGAATGAAAACAAATGGGAAAGTTCCTTCAGGCTATTTATTTAGTTGGCTTTCTTCCGACTATGGTTTCAGATTAATTAGAAAAACACAATCTGGAACCAAATTATGTCGTCCTATTCAAGATTTACTAAGGAATATCCCTGTTCCTATTTTAAATAAAGAAGACATGAATCAAATTGATTCACAAGTAAAAAAATCTCATTCAATGATGTATAATGCACTTTGTTTAGAAAACAAAGCTATTGATACATTAGAAAAAGAAATAGAATCATGGCAAAAATAAGTAAACCTCCATATTTTGAATCAGTAGTTAATGCCGGAGAAAAGCGTTTGCTTGACTTTTTGGAGGTAAATCTGCCTGATAATTATTACTTGATTCCAAACGTAGAAATTGCCTCTACCAATCCCCGTAATAACAAAACTCAATATTGGGAATACGATTTAATAGTAATAGCCCCACACGCCATATATAATATCGAAAACAAAGATTGGAAAGGGCGTATTGAAGGAGATGACAATTATTGGTATCTCAATGATAGGCAAAAGCCGAATCCATTAAAAACGGGAAGACAGAAAACAGCAATTATTGCCTCCAAGCTTCGAGAAAACAATAGAGATTGGGGTAAAGCATGGGTGCAAAACATGGTTAGCCTTTCTTATCCTAACACCTATGAACCTTCGCTATGGCAAGAAGCCGGAAAACTCACTTTCGAGTTAAAGGAAAAACTGATTAAATACATTACCGATCCGTACAGCGTTGGGAAATCAGGAAATGATATTGCAAATATTCAAACAGACATTGTAGAATTTTTAATTGGTAATCAAAGTAAAAAATCTTCTGATGACAAGCGTGAAGTAATAGGTTATGAAGTCGTTGAGATACTTCAACAAGAATCCAATTTTACAGAATACCTTGTAAAACCAAAAGGTGTCACCTCCTCTATCCGAAAAAGGATAAAAGAATATTCTCTACAAATCTCAGGACTTTCACCCGAAGAGCTTCGCAAACGTGAAGAAGGGATAATGAACCAATATAAGGCATTAAACAAGATAAAAGCAAATCCTTTTATCCTAAATGTAGAGTTTCAAATTGATGAAGAAAACCATCTGTTTTATGAGAAAACAGACTTCCTCGATGAAAATTCGTTAAGAGCCGAAGCTCATTCCAAAACCTTTACGTTTCAAGAAAAATTAGGCATCATTCGCAATGTAATGTCTGCCTTAAAAGAGGCTCATAAAGAAAACATTTACCATCGAGATATTAATCCCGACAATATATACATGAGTAGCGGTTATGCGTACTTAGGAAATTTTGGCAAATCCTACTTTACGGATCACAACGATCAAGGATATACAGTAATGGCAACCATCAACGAATCGAACGCTACCCCGTATCATCCAATGGAGCTTACTGTTGGTGATGCTTCACGAGCTTCCGACATATATTCTTTAGGTGTGCTAATCTATTGGTTATTTACTGGAGACGAGCCATTTAAAACGCCTTACGAATTAGATAAAATGGGCGGTTCATTAGTTAGAGATAAGTTGCCAAGTGCAATTAACTCTGCCCTACCTAAATGGCTGGATGAATTATGCAACCAAACCGTTTTGGTTGATGACTTAAAGCGAATAGATTCAATAAAAGATTTGGAACAATTTATTGATGAAGCCTTAAAGGAGGAAGAATCGAAAGTAGAACCTCCTAAATCAACATCAAAGCAAATTGAACCAGTTATAGATACTTACGACCTCAAAGAAGGAGATCGTGTTGGGGATTACACCATTTACAAAACACTTGGTAAAGGTGGATATTCCAGGGTTTTTAAAGTAAAACATTCACTACAAGGACAAGAGTATGCTTTAAAGCTTTTCCATGAAAGCGTGAACATTTCATCGGTATTGGATGAATATAGTGCCTTGGTCAATTTACATCATTCAAACATTGTAAAGTTTGTATGGAACGGAACAACACCTACTGGTCAATTTTATACGCTTACAGAATTTTTGGATGGCGAAAATTTAAGTATGTACACCCGTACAGATGCAAGATTACCAATTAGGCGAGTTTATCAATTGGCAAATGACATTCTTTCGGCACTTGCATTAATGCAAGCACAAGAAAAGCCTATCCTCCATCGAGATATTAAGCCTCAAAATATTATTTGGGATAATGAGCAAAGATTTGTGCTTATTGATTTTAACGTAGCATCCTTTGCTAAAGAGAACAAGGATTTTGTAGGAACGAACCCTTATTTAGCACCTGATTTAGTTTCAGATAACTACCGTGTAAATTGGGATGAATCGGCAGATACATTTGCATTAGGAGTTACTTTATATGAATTAATATGTAAGCAATACCCTTGGCATCCACACCGTTTTCCTAGCCTAAGTATCGCCCCTGCGAATCCAAAGGAAATAGAAGCTAAACTTTCAGATTCATTTTCGAACTTCTTGTTAAAGGCGATTCAACCTAAAGGTAGCGAGCGTTTTAATAATGCACAAGAAATGCTTGATGCTCTAAAAGCGGTTAGTGAAGATGGTATTTTAGAAGTACGAGAAGCAAAACCCAATTCTACTCCAAAGATTGATGCTCAAGAAGATTTTGTGCAATACATCAATTCAGTTTATAGCCAATCCAAACATGGTAATGCTGGAACAAGAGCAAACTTCGACATCAGTCAGTTTGATGAATTAACCTATACACCAACAAAATTAGATAAACACTTAATTCCAGCAGTATTAGATGGTCAGTTTAAGCTGCTAATTATTACTGGAAATGCAGGAGATGGTAAAACTGCTTTTATTCGAAAAATTGAAGAAGATGATACGGTATCAAGTCTTGACAGATTTGGACATAAAAATGGTGCTCGATTCAAAATAAATGGCACACAGTACGAAAGTAATTACGATGGTTCTCAGGACGAAGATGACAAAGCAAATAACGATGTTTTGGAAGCATTTTTTGAGCCATTTGAAAATTTAAAGAACTACAATGATGCCAAAGAAGGACGGATAATTGCTATTAATGAAGGGCGATTGGTTGAATTTCTTAAAACAACGGACAAGCATAATAAACTCCACGATACTATTGAGGATTACTTCTACAACGAAGGGCATTTTGATCTTCCAGATGGGGTGATGATTATCAATCTTAATTTACGTTCGGTTGTAGCCAAAGAAAATGATGAATCAAGTCTGTTCCGTCAACAAGTAAAAGCATTAACTAAAAAGGAATTATGGTCGAAATGTGATGGGTGTTCACTATCTAATCAGTGTTTTATTAAATACAATGTAGATTCATTTAATGATACCGCAGCTGGTGAAGAAGTGATAACTCGAATGGAATGGCTGTTAAGAACAGCTAGTTTAAAAAGAGAGTTGCACGTTACAATGCGTGATTTACGATCGTTCATTGCCTATTCCTTAACAAGAGATTATACTTGTCAGGACGTAGAAGCTCTCCATAAGGAAAGTATTAATGCCCCTGAAATTTACTGGCAAAACTACTATTTCAATATTACTAATCCTGAAATAAAAGATTCTGGAAACCAAGATAGGTTAATCAGTTTATTGAGAGAAACCGACATTGGAGAAGTAGCTATTCCTGATTTAGATAGAGATTTGTTTTTTGGAATTCATGAAGACAAAAGGTACTTGGAGTTCGTTGAACGAGAAATAAACTTAACAGAAACATTTAACAATCAGAAAATTTGGGTTCCAGCACACGAACAAAATGATGAATTGGTTGAGAGAATAAAATCTATTCAGAAAAACTTTATTCGACATCAATATTTTGAAGGTAAAGCCGAGTTGCTATCCGTACAAAATGGCTATACTAAAGATGACGGTGATGAACATTCTTTAAAAATGCCTTCCTATCTATTGAGGCTACCATTCCATTCTGTATTCAAATTTGTGAAAGTACTTGAAGAAGGAGATAAGGAGAATCATACTAAACAGAGTATTTCAAGAGCTATTTCACTTAATGAAGGGTGCGATAACCAAGGGATTGATAAAGATTATTTGGTGTTGGCTTCTACTGAGGTGAAAGATCCGTTTAGTAAATCATTCCGCCTATTTGATCTAAAGGACTTTGAGCTGTTCGTAAACAGAACAGATCATTTAGTAAAATACCTTGAATACGAACCTGATAGTTTGACTTTTAGGCATAAAACAGAGAAACACATTAAGCTTACAATCTCATTGGATTTATATGAGATGTTGTATTTCATTCAGCAAGGCTTTAGCCCTTCATTAAATGATTTGCGTGGGAAGTTTGTCGAATTAATCATCTTTAAAAACTTATTAGAAAATCTCACTTACAATGAGGTGGTAGTGACTAAGGATAATTTAGCGTTTTATAGAATCAGTAAGGACGAACAAAGCCGTCTTCATATTCAACCAATGGAAATATAATTATGGCAATAAAATTAAATAAGGAAGAAAGTCTATTCAGAAATGAATTAATATTTACTGCAGATGCAAAAGCGGTAAATATTGACAATACATTGGTGAATCTTTTTATGTTGCTCAGTTGGAATGGCCAAAGACCCAAACAGCGTGCAAGAAAAGGTGAAAGCACGTCCATCCAAATAGAGAATTTAGATAATGTCCTGAAAATTCTTGAAAAGGAAGGGACAATGATAGGGTATTCTGAAAATAAAGAAGCTGTTGAACCTTGGATACGTAGTAACCTTATCAACATGGTTTACAGAGGGAATATTGATAAAGAAAATATTTCATCGCTGCGTCCAATTCATCTCGAAAGTTACCGAGTTCGTAATGCTAAACACACAAGAGATTATTTCACGGCAGATCAGGTTTACCTGATGTTAGGAGCAAATCCAACCGTAAAAGAAGACCTAAAAAGCTTCTTGATGGAGGGATGGGATCCAACTACCAACAAAATTGACGGAGCTAATAATTTAGACGTTGATAGTTTAGGCCTATTACACATTATTAAAAATGTAAAACCGGGCTTTTTAGAAAGCAATTCAACATTAAATCAAATAGAGCCACTTCTTAAAGCACAAGCAGAATTATTTTGTGATGACGTTAGAAGGTTGCTGGTGTACAAGCGTTTAATTCCAAGAAATGTTCTTATCGAATACTTTAAGACCATTACATCTTTTCATTTATCACTCTACATTCAAAAAATGATATATGCTCTACCAAAAATGGTAGAAGCAGGAACAACTGACATTAAAGACGATTGGAGTATTGTTTTAGATGCAACGGACAATTTTGAGAGCAAGATGTCTCGTTTTGCAGCGGAGGACACGGAAAACGTATTAAATCATATTTATGATTATGTAAAAGCCACTTTTCAAATAAATGCAGCTCTAAGAAGACTGAAATTAGATAAAAGCAATTCAGCCAACCTGCCAAAGGCGTTGAAAATTTTGAAAAGCAAACCAAAGGATTTTGAAATCTACTTTGAAACCCAATGGGATAATCTGTACAGCTCTTTGGATGAAGAAGATAAATTATTGATAAATGACATGGTGAAATATGAAGACACTTATTTTGACAAGTATATTGAACTCATATTAAAAGCGAGAGGGACTTATCAATACCGATTCCATGTTCAGTTACTTGATAACCTTTCGCAAAAGAACAACGAAAGAGGTTTTATGGCTCAAGGGAGGAGTAAAAAACATCCAAGAAGGTTTGTGTTGGGAACTCGATTGTTGGAGACTTTGGTGCAAATACTTGTACTTGAGACAAAAGATAAGAATTTCATTACCAGAAGCTTGTCGATTGAAGAGCTTACTAAGCAAATTAAAGACAGATATGGATTAGTAATCAATGGTTTATCAGAAGAAAAGTATAAAGATGCTGATTTGAATACACACTTAGCTTTTAAAGAAAACATGGAGGCTTTTAAGTTAAAATTGAGACAAATCGGATTCTACAATGACCTTAGTGATGCTTACATTCTGCAAAGAATCAGACCTCGCTATGAATTAAACGCATAAGAAATATGGAAGCAGTAAAGACAATCAACACATATTATCAAAACATTATTGATTTGGTTCTTGAACTCCATGATGATGAGTTATCAAGTGCTAAGCCAGGTCACTGTATGAAAATTACAGGATTAGGAAGCAATGAACTAGAATATCTATGGGATATTATTAAAACAAATTACCCGAAAATAGAAAGTTACATCATTTCAGAAGCTGGAATTTCTAATAAATACATTTCTGCGACCAAACTAATTGAGCTAAGAAATAAACAAGAGAACCCATTATTAGTCCTAATCCCCTCAAATAGCAGGACTGCTGCAGAAGATTCTTATGGTAATGCAACCTTTAAAGAAATATCATTAGAAGGTATTGAGGTTCGCTTAAAAGAAAAACTATTGTCTGAAATTCCAGAAGAATTCAATGGTGTATTGAAGGATGAAATTTTATTTTATCTCCAATCAGAAAACATTGAGTTATCAAATATCATAAACTATCTGATTGCTCTTAAAGAAAACGGATATACAAAAGAAAACATAGGGAATTACATCTTCCACTTGAACTTAATACCGGACACGAATTTAATCTTAGCGGAAGAAAAAATAAGGTCAAGATTAAACTTCAACCTGTTAAGCACAGACCTTCTCAGTGCATTTAATAAGCCTCTTTATGATCGAATAGCAGAATTACCGTTAGAATCAAATTCCTTGCAAAAAGATATAGTTAAGTTCATCAAGAAAGAAAAAAAGGCTAAAAACACAGAAGAGTTGTGCAACATCATTTTCAATGATTATTCTGCTCTTAATTTTTCAAATTGGCAAATTCCTGACTTGGAGAAAAGTATTGACCTCAGATTGGAGTGTGAATATGTAACAAATGGAGATAAGAAAACCATTTTTAAGCAAGAGGAAGATGTTTCTGTTTTACATGCAAAAAGTAACCAAAACTCTAAATTAAAAGTTCGTATTCGCACCAATATCCCTCCAAAAGATGTTCCTGAGCTTCATGCTTTCCGAATAATACTTATGGCGGTAAATGGCGGTTCAGGCGAATCCCTTCAAGATTTAAGGTTAGCAAAAAACTCTACTTCCAATAAGCCATACAGAGATTTAACTTTTGAAATAAGTACAAATGCCATTGAGGAAGGATCCTATTTTGTGAAAATTCTCGCAGAGGATGAAAATGGCAAGATTCTTAATAATAACGATGATTTTAAGGACACCGATATTCAAAAAAGATGGGAAGAGAATCTATTAGACAAAGAGTTCAAGAAATCGTTAGACTATAAGCTAACGTGTGATTCAGAAGATTTTCGCATTTATGTGGATGATGAGATTGAGGAAGATTTAGGAGAGACAAGAAAAGATAAGCTAAATAACGCTTTACAAGCCTATTTTAAGTTTAGAATTCAGCAATTAAGAACTGGTGAAGATCCAACTCTCCCAGAAGCTACCGAAGCATCAAATCTTTGGTTAAATGATGATAAGGCAAGACATTCATCAACTTACCATATCAATTATTCTGAGAAGCATAATTATCAAATCAACTTATCTACTAAGTTAAGATTGATTGAGAATAAGTTTTTGGAGAATGCGGTCTCTTTTGGACATATAAAAGGGACATTAAAAAGTAATTCCGCAGCAATTGGATTTGAATCTATTGAGTTTATTGAAAGTGAAATTACCAGTATGATCCCACACCCCATCTTGAAACTAAGACAAGATATTTTTGGTCATATTCAAGCCTCTACGGAAAAGAATAATGGTGTATTTGAAACGGCAGATATTTTCACGATTCAGGACGAAATAAAGGAATACATCAATAAACTCACTGTTTGGACTTCTGAACTGAAAGAGCAAGTTGCTAGTGATGATTTAAGTACAGAAGAAAAAAGCAAACTACATCACTTTTTAACAGAATTACAGATTCTTGATTTAGCACGTATAAAAACCAAACTTCCTGACGGGAAATCTATTGAAGCGTTACTGTTATCTCCCCTACACCCATTAAGACTTTCATGGTTTTTACAGCTAATTGGAGTCTTTAATAATTGGGAGAAAAAAACGAGAGAATTTGAGGATTATAAAGAATCTTGGTCTAAAAATCTTGAATACTTATTTGACGGACAATTATCACCTGAAAACAATCCTTTAGTATTAGTTGAACCAAGCAAATTCAAGAGCTTTCAATATTCTGGTGAATTAGCCTATGGATGGGGCTTATATTTAAACGTATTAACAGAGAAATCAAGCGAAGGAATGACTTCGGTGTCTCGCCAGTTAAAACACTACTTCAGACAATTGTTTAATATCACAAAGGATAATTATGTTGAAACGGATATTAGCCAAAAGCTTGTTGTTAGGCACATAAAAAATTATTTGGTTCAGCACCCTTATACGGATAAGCTGATTATTAATCTTATTAATGCAGGCGATGCCAATATTTTTGCAGATGCGTTTGTTGATTTAGAAAAAGAACGTGCCTTTAAAAACATCAAATATGAAGTGCGAGTTTTCAAAGGAGAGGATAAAATAATTGAGCATGGTGAAGCACTAAAGAACTTGATTAACCCTGAATTCAATGTTTCGGAAGAAGCAGAGGCTTTCTCACAACCCTCTCAAAATAGGTTGTTCCCGAAGCTTAGGTTTTCAATAAATGATATTAGTGATTATTTAAAGTTTCCTTCAAAATTTACCGCTCACGTAAGTTTCTTAGTCAGTCCATTCCCAGTAGGCATTGAATTGATTCAACCTTATGTCAACAACAGGAATTTTTATTTGAACGGACTAATTACAGATTCTACTGTTACAGTCAGTGAAAACGGAAATGAAATAAAGTGGCACAGGTTCATCAAGGGGAATACTCTTCCAATACCATATGACGGT